>JAWRJC010000001.1:0-7650 GCA_040307715.1 Clostridiales bacterium
TAATCGGTAAGCAGCGTTTCCGGGTCGATATCTGCTATGTTCACGCCACCGACACGGATGGTACCGCTGTCGATATCCCAAAGTCTTGCAGCAAGCCTGGCGCAGGTGCTCTTGCCGGAGCCGGAAGGGCCAACAAGGGCTGTCACTTCACCTTCTTTGGCGGTGAAGCTTACGCCACGCAGGACCTGTTCATTGTCGTAAGCAAAGCCCACATTCTCAAAAACGATATCATGTCCATCCGGTGCAAAGCTGTCGGCCCCGTCGGCTGTCTTCGCATCGTAGATCTCCATCAGGCGGTTGGCGGAAACCTGGGACATAAACATTTCGGCGATCAGGGCCAGCGCCTGATCGAACGGCGCGTAGACGCGGGTAATGACCAGCAAGAACATAAACAGCAGCATAAAATCGATCTGGCCGGAAAGGATCATACTCGTACCTGTCAGTATCGTTGTCGCTACACCAAGGCGCATGATCACACTGGCCGCATTGACGAAGATGCCGGTGGAAAGCTCACCTTTTATCATGGTCTTTTCGTGGTGATCGATCTTCGCGTTCAGCTCATTCAGGAACCGCTCTTCCTGGTTTGTAGCCCGGATCTCCCGGATGTTTTCCAGGGTTTCCTGAATGCCGTCAGACACCTGAATTCCCGCTGTTTTTGTGATCTCTGAATTCTTCTTTGCAAGCTTGCGGCTTCCGAAAAGGAGAGCAAAAGCCACTGGAACGCCCCACAGGCAGGCGATAGCAAGCTTCCAGTTATAAATAAAGAGTCCGACAGCAATAATCGCGGTAGAAATATACGATCCATACAAATATCCCAGGCAATGGGACCAGACGTGCTCCAGACGGTTCACATCCCCCATGATGGTCTCTGTCAGGTCTGCAAGATCCCGCTTCCCGAAATAGCCAAGGGGCAGCTTTCTTAAGCGCTCGGCAATGCTGATGCGAACCGCTTTGACTTCACTATATACCAGGCCATAGGTCGTGCGATACTGCTGCATATGTGTGATCAGGGAAAGGACCACGAAGGCAATCACCAGCAGGATGAAAACAAGCGCATTCGGAAGCGGCGCTCCGGCCGTTAATGTATTCATAAACTTTGTCATGAGGAAATACAGGATGCCCATCCCGCCCATGACCACAAGGTTCACGATCACAGTAAAAATTGTCCCTTGTTTTGTGTTCTTTATGCCCTGATCGGTAAGCGCGTATTTACGCTGAAAATCTTTTCCGAACATTACTGCACCTCCTTTTTGGCGGATACAGACACTGCGGGATCCACTTGCGAGATCCGCCATTTGACTGCCTGATTGTATTCTTTCCACATCCGGGCATACAGGCCGTTTGCCTGTACCAGCTCTGTATGGGTTCCTTCCTCGGAGACCTTTCCGCTATCCAGTACGATGATCTTGTCCGCTCCGACGACAGTGGACAGTCGATGGGCGATCATGATGACCGTGCGTCCTTTTGTAAGTGTCCCAAAGGCCTTCTGGATCATGGCTTCGTTTTCAGGGTCGGCAAAGGCGGTTGCCTCA
Organism: Clostridiales bacterium; assembly: GCA_040307715.1. Taxonomy (GTDB): domain Bacteria; phylum Bacillota; class Clostridia; order Peptostreptococcales; family Anaerovoracaceae; genus RUG13615. Next base: position 1,533 of record JAWRJC010000001.1, read on the forward strand.
TCCAGTACTACGATGGGAGCATCCTTCAGAATAGCTCTTGCCAGCGCCACACGCTGCTGTTCACCGCCGGAAAGATAAGTACCTTCTGTTCCGATGACCGTATCCATACCGTCCGGCAGTTTTTCAAGGATATCATCACATTGCGCTGCAGAAAGGGCTGCCTGTACCTCTTCACGGCTCGCTTCCGGACGGGAAGCCCTGACATTCTCCAGAATACTGGTCTTAAACAGACGGTTATTCTGGAAGACAAAAGCCACCTGATCCATTAGTACGTGCGGGTCTGCCTCCCTGACATCGACACCGCCCACAAGAACGCTGCCGGAACTGACATCCCAGAACCGGGGAATGAGACTCGCTGCCGTTGTTTTGCCGCCGCCGGAAGGCCCGACCAAAGCTACCGTCTGTCCGGGCTCCACCTTGAAGGATACATGGTCAATGGCAGGGATCTCTGATCCGGCGTAAGTGAAGCTTACATCCCTGAATTCCACACTGTTGTCTTTCGGAACCTGGGGATGGTCTGTGATCTTAAGGACTGGCGCGTTCATGACCTCGTTGATCCTTCCGAGAGCCGTACTGGCCAGCATCATACCGCTGGCGGCAAACATGATCTTTGCCAGCGCTGTGGAGATGATGGCAGAAAACACCGCGTAGAAAGCAAAGTTGGTAACGAACCCGGCAAAGCTGCCGGAGTTAAGCGCTGCCGGTGCCAGAAGGAGTGCCACAGGAACCAAAAAGACAAAGGCTCCTTCCGTAAAGGTCAGGTTCACGGACTGGGGTACTTTGCAGACATCCGCCTGATAATGCTCTGCTTTTGCACTGTAATCTTCGATAGCCTGCTTAAAAGCCTTAAAGGAATACACGGTCTGCTGGAACACCTTGACCACGGGGATACCGCGGACGTATTCCGTCCCGGCTTTACTCATGACATCCTGGGCTGCCTGGTATTCCGCCATGAGCCCGGCATTTTTCCCGCCCATCATCGTGGCCATGGCCACGACAGATACAACTGCTGCCAGCAGGCAGGAGGCCCCCATACGCCAGTCAAAAACAAACATCAGCACCAGCATGGCAAGAAACATGGCCACAGTTCCGACGATGTCTGCCAGGTTGTGGGCAAGTAAGGTTTCCGTTTCGGAGGCTGCTCCGTCCAGACGGTTTCGAAGAAGCCCGGAAGCATTGGAATCGAAGAAGCCTAAGGGTGTTTTCATTAAATGCTTCATTCCAGCCTTACGGATATTGGAAGCCGTCCGGAAGGCCGCCAGATGTGTGCACATCAAAGCTGCAAAATAGACAAGGATCCCGGCTACTGCAAACGCAAAGGCCATCCAGCCATATCTCGCAATACCCGCAGCTTCTGTCCAGTTCGGTGCGACAGCGATCAGATCCCGCGCCACCAGCCAGATGCAGATGTACGGGAGCATCCCGAGCACCATGGCAACCGCTGAAAGGCCAAGTCCCAGGAATGTCAGGCCTTTATAGCTGCCAGAATATCCAAGCAGCACCGCCAGGTCGCTTTTTTTCTTTTCTTTCATAAACTACCTTCCTTTTCTTTGATTTTAACTGAATATATCCCGGATTGGTTAGTGTTAGCTAACCATCAGCCGGTAAAAAACGCCTTCTCATTCTGTTGACACGGAAAGCGTTATTATTGTCTATTTCTTTCCTACAAGCAGCGTCGAACCCGCAAGTCCCAGCCAGGCAGCTTCTTTTTTACCCATAAAGGTGCCGTCTGTGGTGTCGATCAGACGCACTTCTTCATAGCCCTCTGCTTCCAGTTTCTTTACAAAGGCCTCCATATCGCCGTAGCGTGCGGGGCTCATCAGGTCATGGATCGCGAAGGTGCCGCCCTTTTTCAATACCCGCAAGGTCTCCAGAAGGAGCTCCTGCTTATCATGTCCGCTAATGTTGTGATAAACATAGTTGCTGGTGACGGCATCGAAGCTTTCGTCTTTAAAGGGCAGACGGATCGCATTTCCTTCTTCAAAGCGGACATTGGTGACGCCTTCGGCTTTCGCATTGTCCTCGCAGCGCTTCTTCGTAAAGACCGCCTTATACGCGCCGGACCAGATATCGCAGCCCACCATGGTCGCTTTTGGATTCTGCTTTGCGGCGGCGATCGTCAGCGCCCCGCTGCCGCAGCCCACGTCAAGCCCCGTTCCGCCATCCGGAATCGTTACGTATTTCGCCGTACCGTCTATGATCGTCTTCGCGAGCTTCCGTTTTCCGTTGTAATCGAAGGTTTTGTGCAGCGCACCCATCCAGACCGTGAAAAACAGCAGCACCAGCGTACCGATCCCGAAAACGATCCCGCAGACCAGCCTCGGTGTTCCGTGAAGGATCGTTCCTGTCGCACCGAGCAGCATGAAAGCCGCAAATGCGACAATCGTTCCTCCCGCAAGCCCGTACACCATGCTCTTTGGTACCCAGTTCTTATAATCCGGTTTCATTTGGCTGCCACCTTTCTGAGAAGTGTGTTTCTTGCACACTCCTCCGTATCATCGTCCTCGATATACCCGTCATACGGAGCGGACGGATCCGCATATTTCTTCGTAAAAGGTACTCGTCATCGATCAGGTAGACCAGATGGCCCCAGGTATGACCGGGAACCAGGATGCATTCGATTTTGATGTCTCCGATCTGAAGCACTTCGCCGTCCCGGAGGAGCGTCCTTCGGTTATCCGTTTTGACCATCGGAAGCTTGTACGCCCCGTGGAACACCTTTCTCCTGACCTCGCCGGTCAGGTACCGGTTTTCGATCTCCCCGATATACACCGTTGCATCTTTGAACAGGAGCTCGCTGTCCCGCTCCAGGGCGCCGACGTGATCCGTATCCTGGTGTGTGATCAGGATATGCCGGATCGAAGCCGGATCCAGATCAGCGTCAGGATTCCGCGTTTCTTCAGGACCTGAGGCCAGGTTTGTACGAATGAGATTCCTTCCGTGCCGGGTATGATCCAGAACCGGCTGTGACCGACCCACAGACGGTCGATCACGATCCCGTCGTACCAGTTCATAAACCTTTTCCTGAACCGGTTTGGGATAGAAATATAAACCGTTCAGTGCATTGTTCCCCACACCGACCTTCACCATCAGCGTGAACAGGGCACAATACAAAGCAAGCTGCAGGATGATCATCTTGATTCCTTTCTCTCTCCTGGAAGAGGACAAATTTACCTCTCTCTACTTCGGATCCCGGATTTTGTCCCCGACGACCCAATAGTCACAGACGGACTCTCCGTTTGCGATGGTGTGCTCCCGGTACAGCCTCCCGTGCTGCAGACGGAACATGACCTCATCCGTCGAACACAGGGCGGGCATCAGCTCTCCGATGCCTTCCCGCTCGCAGAACTCACAGATCGGGCAGCGCGTAAAGAAATAATAGCTTCCGTCCCTGTGCCGGGATTCATCGAAATATACGTTCCAGTTGACCGGATACTCTTTGCCGTGCTTATCAAACCAAACCTCGTACTTTTTCATATCCCTGTACCATTTCTTCGGCTGCCTGTTCAGATCTGTTATACCGAACACAGTCCGAAGAAGCCGCGATTCCAGCACGTCAGTCATGACAAGCGCCATTTCATCCGGCGTAATCTTCCGGCCGCTTCCCAGCCAGGCTGCCGCAAAGACATAAGCAAAATATGCATTGGATGCCATGGGATTACCGGGGCCGAGATCGTCCGCTCGTGACAAAAGTCTTTTGTATTCCTTCTTGCCTTCCCGGATCGACTGCTCCGCAAGAGACGCGCTAAATCTTTGCCGAATACTCTTTTTTATCATCGGTGCGAACAGCGACCAGTATATTCCGACGTATTTCATAGCTCCACCCTCCCCGTTCTATTTCTTCTCGCTGCTCCAAAGGCCGTTGTCCGCTTGTTTCAGTTCATACTCCGCCGCGATGGAATTCTTATCTCCTTCGATGCAGTAATCACAGCAGTCGGAGGTCGCGCAGGTCCCTTCCCGGATCAGCGCTGCGTGAATGGCCTGCATGGCCAGATGGTCGCAGTTGCACAGGATCGGCAGCACGTCCTCCATGTGATGGCGTTTCGCAAACTCCGCATTGGGGCATTGGGTAAAGCTGTAGCGAATGATGCCGTTCTCCTTGCCGTAAGAGCAGCTGCCCATTCGGAAAGACTCCGGGAACCGTTCGATCTCCTCGACCCGGATATCGTTGGCTTTCTGAAAGATCTTACTGGCCAGTTTATTGTCCGGTTTCCGATTCAGATCGAATACTTTGCCCATCAGCTCAAACGATCCGAAAAAGCTCTGATAGATATCCTGCTGCACTTCCGCTAACGCAGGCTTGTCCGGAATGACAGCATACCAGGCAAAGATCAGGATCGGGTCGTAAATGCTGGTCGTGATCTTCAGATCCTTCAGGGCCGGTTCTTCCTTTAAGTATTCGCAGTACTGAAGCTGAATCTTTTCCCACAAATCCGCCGCCGTCTGCCCGTCATAATAACGGCGCAGGAGCTTCATCACACACTTTTGGGCGTTCTTTGAGTACACCTTGTGTTTTGTGAGGTCGATCGGCAGGTCTTTTTCTTTCATGTCCCGAAGCTCCTTTACTTCTTGCAGCAGAAGCAGCCGATTCCTTCCACCGCCGTGACCTCGGCTTCCTTATAAAGGCCGGAAAGCCTGGTGCGCAGGCTTTGTTCCGTCTCATAAGGCGGGGTGAAAAAGCCCTTCGGCTGGTAAAGATGCCTGATGAACCAATCCGTCCGCTTATGGCCGCCCTGCACATAGAAGCAGCCACAGAAGGTTCCGCCCTGCTTCAGCACGCGGTAGATTTCACGGTAAGCAGCCTCCTTGTCCGGGAAGGCGTGAAAGCCGTTGAGGGACAGCACGATATCGAAGCATTCATCCTCAAACGGCAATGCGCCGACGTCGCCCTGCAGGAAAGAGATGTTTGTCAAACCTAATGCTTTCGCCTTTTCCTGCGCCGAGGCCATCATGTTCTCTGAATAATCGAGGCAGGTGATATCCGCGTCCGGAAGGTCGCGGTAGACCGGCATGGTCAGGACCCCGGTTCCTACAGGGACCTCTAAAAGCTTTCCGGAGAAATCCTCCGGGATCCCCGCCAGCGCCTTTTCCAGATACCGAAGGTTCTTTTCGCCGTCCATGTTCCAGACGATCCGGCAGATCGCCTTGCCGGGGAACGTGGAATACGTCATCATCCCGTCATAAAAGCTCGCATTGCTGCCCGTAAGCTTATAGGCGCTTTTGATCTGTTCTTTTCTGGTCATGACGATTCTCCTTTCTCTGTACGAGTCATCTTTTTATATCCGCAGTCGCAGTAAGGCCCGCCGGAAGCCAGCGTAAATTTACGCACGAATTCCGATGCGCCGCCTGCCTCACTCATGGTATAGTCCAGACGGCACATGGCAGGAACCAGATCATAGAGTTCCAGCTCCTTCATCAGCGTGCAGATGCCGCACTTTGTGAACCTCGCCTCATAACCGCTGCCGTCCGGATAGGGAAGATATTCCATGTTCCAGGAATAGGAGTTTCGGTCTGCAGCGCGGAGTGCGGCGGTGGCTTTCATCCCCTGAAGGTCCTTGTCGCTGAATATCTTCTTTCCACTCATCCGGCAGAACCACTTCATAGGTGTGGTCATCATGGATGCGCGATAGTACTCCGTTGTCTTTTCGACTGTCGGTCTTACCGGCAGACTCAAAAGAAAAGAGGAAAGCAAGGCGCAATTCACGATGTTCATCTTGAACCGATCGGCCTTCTCGAATTCCGGAAGGCGGTCGATGATCTCTTGATACTTCGGCTTTGCTTTTGCGGCGATTGCCTTGGCCGTTTCAGGCTCATACCCGTAAACTACCGATAAATGCTTCCGAAACGATCCGGCAAACAGAAGCCACATGCCCATTGGCATTCCAGCGTATTTCATCTCATTGGCCTCCGTTAACTGCGTGGGCCCATAAACTCGTCGATCGCCTGCAGCACCGGTGCGGTGTACTGCTCTCCGCCGAAAAGCCATTGCTCATGCTGCATATCGAATTCCCGGATCTCCGGGTCCCGGAAATACTTCTTATAACGATTCAGATACTTTTCGCCCATCTTGTTGGCATAAATGAAATGGACCCGGGTGCCCTCCACGTGGATATCGTCC
>JAWRJC010000002.1:0-6679 GCA_040307715.1 Clostridiales bacterium
TTTAAGGAGCGGCAGATCCCGCGCACAGAGCTCGCCTATGCGGTGACCGGCAAGCCGGCGGACTGCGTCAAGATGGGGATCGGATTCCTCGAATCGCAGAAGGGTGTCTCCATCGACTACGTGTTTTCCGGGATCAACCACGGCGGCAATCTCGGGACGGATACGGTCTACTCGGGGACAGTCTCCGCGGCGCTGGAGGGGATGATCTGCGGCAAGTCCGCCGCGGCGGTCTCGCTCGGCAGCCACAAAGCGGAGCATTTTGAGGCGGTGTGCAAGCTGGCGCTCCTGGCGTTCCGCATGCTGGAACAGCGCAGCGAGGACGACCTGACTGTTCTCAATGTCAACGTGCCCGATATCCCGGAAGAGGAAGTGAAGGGGATCCAGGTAACGCACCTCGGACGCCGCGATTATGATGACTTCATGGTCGAGACCGGCAGCACCGACGCGTTTTCCTGCATGTACCGAGGGACGCCGGTGGTGTACGATTCCGACGATCTTACGATCGATACGATCGCGCACCAGCACGGCTACGCGACAGTAACGCCGCTGCACCACGATCTGACCGACCGCGCCAGATACGCGGCACTCGCGGCAGCCGGCGGAAGCCTGTCGGAGAGGTATGGTCTGTTCCGCTGAAAGGGTGCGGCAGGAAGCTTTTTTCGGTCATCCGCAGATGCTTGTTTACAGAAAATAGAAACATTTTCAAGCCGCCCGAAAACTGTTTGAAAAGGCTTGTACAATTCACTAATTGTGATATTATTAACAAAGTAGGATGCGTCTGAAAGAGCGCCCCGTTCCCCCCTGACAAGGACAGTAAAAACAAGGGGCAGGTTCCGCAGGACGATCAGATAATTATGGATGATGATTAACTAAAGGAGGACATCATTTATGAGAGAAGTAGTAATCGTAAGCGCAGCGAGAACTCCCATCGGCAGCTTCGGCGGCTCCCTGAAGGATGTACCGGCAAGAACACTCGGTGCGGTCGCAGCGAAGGCAGCGATCGAAAGAGCGGGCATCCAGCCTGACATGATCGAAGAAGTCATCATGGGCTGCGTCCTGCAGGGCGGCCTGGGTCAGAACGTTGCACGTCAGATCTCCCTGGATGCCGGTGTTCCTGTGGAAGTTCCGTGCTTCACTCTGAATAAAGTCTGCGGTTCCGGCCTGAGAGCCATTTCTCTGGCGGCGCAGATGATCAAAGCCGGTGACGTCGATGTCGTGCTGGCAGGTGGTGCTGAGAATATGTCCGCGACCGGATATGCGATCCCGACCGGCAGATGGGGTGCCAGAATGTTCGACAACAAGATCGTCGACATGATGGTCAACGACGGCCTGATGGATATCTTCAACCACTACCACATGGGCATCACGGCGGAGAACGTAGCGGATCAGTTCGGTGTCACAAGAGAGGACATGGATGAATTCGCAGCAGCTTCCCAGCAGAAAGCCTGTGCAGCGATCGCATCCGGCAGATTCAAGGATGAGATCGTTCCGGTCGAGATCCCCCAGAAGAAGGGCGATCCGAAGATTTTCGACACCGATGAATTCCCCAGACAGGGTGTCACCGCAGAAGGGATCTCCAAGCTCAAGCCCGCGTTCAAGAAGGACGGCGGCAGAGTCACCGCGGCGAACGCGTCCGGCATCAACGACAGCGGCGCAGCTGTTATCGTAATGAGCAAGGAAAAGGCGGATGAGCTCGGCATCAAGTATCTCTGCAAGATCGCAGGGTACGGCTCCGGCGGTGTTGATCCCAGCATCATGGGTGTCGGTCCTGTTCCGGCGACTAAGAAAGCACTGGAGAAGGCAGGCTGGACCATCGATGATCTCGATCTGATCGAGGCCAACGAAGCATTCGCAGCGCAGTCCGTCGCGGTTGCCAGACAGCTCAACTTCCCGATGGACAAAGTCAACGTCAACGGCGGCGCTATCGCGCTGGGCCATCCGATCGGTGCCAGCGGCTGCCGTATCTTCGTCACCCTCATCTACGAGATGATGAAGAGAGACGCCAAGAAGGGTCTTGCCACGCTGTGCATCGGCGGCGGCCAGGGCACTTCCCTGCTGGTCGAAAGAGACTAGCATCCTGATCTGCAGCAGGCTCTTTATGAGTACTCGCATAGATCATCATTCCATGAGAAAGAGGAGCCCCGCGGGGCTCCTCTTTCTTGTTCTTTCTTTACGGCAGAGGGCGGTTTCCCGGCGGATCACCGGAGCCGCTCGCGGAATTTTACGGTGAAAGTCGTTCCTTCTTCCGCGGTGCTCGTGCAGCTGATCGTCCCTTTGTGATCCTCTGCGATGGACCGGGCGATGGAAAGCCCGAGGCCGTAGCCGCCGGTATTCTCCAGATGGGTGCGCGCTTTGTCCGCGCGGTAGAACCGCTCGAAGATGTGCGGCAGGTCCTCCGGCGGGATGGGGGCGCCCGTGTTGCGGACCGCCAGCGTCATGCCTTTGCCTTCTTTTTTGAGTGTCACCGTAACGGCGCTGTCCGGTGCCGCGTACTTGCATGCATTGTCCAGCAGGATGTGGATCAGCTGCCGGATCATCGTACTGTCCCCTTCGATATGCGCATCCGGGGTCAGGTCCGGTTCGAGACGGATCCCCCGCTCAAATGCGACCGGTTCGAACTGAAGGACATCATCCATGACCATATCGCCCAGATCCAGATCTGACAGGAGCATTTTCTGATCGCCGCTGTCGCTGCGGGCGAGGAACAGGAGCTGGTCGACCAGCGTTTTCATATGGACGGCTTCATCCTGCGTGCTCTCGATCCATTTGCGGTCATCCTCGGGCAGCGTTCTGTCGGGGGAGAGCAGAATGTTGTTGTTTGCGAGGATGACCGTCAGCGGTGTTTTGAGTTCGTGTGAGGCATCCGCAACGAACTCCTGCTGCCGGTCCCATGACTCCCTGACCGGCCGGACGGCCACCCTGGCCATGAACATACTGATCAGGAAGAACAGGAACATGATCACCGCCCACAGAACGGTGGATTTTACAATGGTCGCCCGTACCCCTTCATGGTATCCTGCTGCGTCCGCAAAGGCCATGTAGGTGGTGCCGTCCGCGGTGCGTGTCAGATAGAACAGCTCCAGCGATTCGTCCTCGCGGAGGTCATTCTGCGGACCGGCAAGCGCTTCGTTGACGGCGGCCGTCAGCACTTCCTCGCCGGGATCATATCCATTCGAGATGGTCTCGACGCTGTTCCCCGAACTGTCGACCGCGATCGCGATCGTGCCGGTGGGGATGCCGGTGTCTTTCGTCTTTCCGCCGGTGCTGCTGATGATCCAAAGATTCTGCTTGTCGGAGTCGTATTCATCATCCGCATCTTTCTCATCAAACCCGTCATCGTCCGTGTCGGCTTCGAAATGTCCCGGAAACCGCATATCATCGTCCATCGGGAACATCGTACGGAAGTCCCGGAACGGATCCTGCTGCAGCGCCGCGATCGACCGGGACAGGTCTTCCTCGATCATGTGGCGCTCAAGCCGCGCTTCGTTATAGCAAAAGACAGCCAGGACCGCGAGGAGGATGATCCCGACCAGCAGCATATTCATGAATACGATCTTGCGCTGTAGTTTTTTGAGCATGGAGACCTCTTTGCCGCGCGGTCAGTTCGCTTCGATGATATAGCCGACTTTGCGCAGCGCGCTGATCTTCGCCGTTGAGCCGAGGAACGCGATCTTCTTGCGCAGGAATGAGATATACGCCTCGACATTGTTGTCGGAAGCTTCGCTGTCATAGCCCCAGATCTTGGTGATCAGGGCGTCTTTGGTCAAAGGGGTGCCCTGGCTGGCAATGAGGAGCTTGAGCAGTTCGAATTCCTTGTAGTTGAGGTGGATCGACTTGGCGCCTTTGCTCAGCTGGCAGGTCGAAAGATCCAGTTCGAGATCACCGAAGGTGAGTTTTTCGGTGATGACTTCACCCTGCCGGCGGGTGACCGCCCGGATGCGCGCCAGCAGTTCACTCGGCGCGAAAGGTTTGGTCATATAGTCGTCCGCCCCGGCGTCAAGTCCCTTGACGCGGTTCTGGATCTCATTGCGCGCGGTGAGCATGATGATAGGTGTATCCACTCTGGCAGCGCGGGCTTCTTTTGCCACGGTGAAGCCATCTTTGCCGGGCAGCATGACGTCCAGTACGATGACGTCATAAATGCCGCTCAGGATATAGTCGAGGCCGCTGTCGCCGTCGTGTACGACATCGACCATGTATTTTTCTTTTTCGAGGATCTCTTTGAGTGCTGCGGCGAGGCGCACTTCGTCTTCTACGATCAGTACCTGCATGGGGGTCCTCCGTGTGGTTTGATCCGGTGCCGGAAGAAAGGAGATGGAGCCCCGGCACCGCAATGTCCTTTTGCATGTCCTATGCTAATCAGGTTTTCTTAAAACATACTGAAAACAGTATGAAAAAGACAGCCGTCCGCGCAGGAGGGCTGCCTGTTCCTTTTATGCTCAGAGAAGAGTCAGGCCGCTGCGCAGTTCTCTTTCGAATTCATGACGGTGGACAGGGCTGTGGACGCCCGGCAGACCGCCGGTATGGAAGAAGATCACATTGCTGTCCGGGGCGATGATCTCTTCCTGGATCATCTTGCAGACGGCGTTGAATGTCTTGCCTGTATAACAGGGATCGAGGATGATGCCCTCGCGGCGCGCCATGTAGTAAATGGCTTTGCGCACTTCGCCGACAGGGTTGTTATAGGCACCGAAATCATATCCGGTCACGATGTCGAACGCATCCTCTCCGGCTTTTTCCTGGGTGAGGCCCGCGAACTCGTGCAGCTGGCTGTACAGCGCCATAGCGGTCTGCTGCGGGGGGGCTTCCTGCGGCATGATCGTGACGCCCTTTAATGCGAACGGCGCGCCGATCTCCCGCAGTCCTGCGAAGAGACCGACGTAGGTGCCGAAACTGCCGACCGTGGTGACGAAGGTGCCGTCCGTGATGCCCATCGCCCGGGCCTGCCCGGCCGTTTCTTCCGCAACGTTCACGTACCCCATGGTGCCGATGGCATTGCTGCCGCCCAGAGGAATGTAATAGACTTTCTCGCCGGCGGCCTCGTAGCGGTCTTTCGTGATGCGGACCATTTCTTCGAGCGGCCGTTTGTCCTCTTCACTGTGGTTGAGAACGACATCAGCGCCCATGATCCTGTCGAGCAGGATGTTGGAACTGATCTCGCCGGGATAGACGTCCTCGGAGACGATCGCGCAGCGCATGCCGTGTCTGGCGGCGACAGCCGCTGTGAGCCGGCCGTGGTTGGTCTGCGCGCCGCCGACCGTGAGGAGCATGGTCGCGCCCTTGGATTTTGCGTCCGCGAGCAGATACTCCAGTTTGCGGAGTTTGTTGCCACCCGCGCCGAGGCTGGTCATGTCTTCTCTTTTGATATAGAAATGAACGCCCAGATCTTCCGATACACCGGGCAGATACGCAAGAGGCGTCGGTGCGTTGACGATCTCGATCCTGGGAATCGTGTTCATGGCAATTCTCCTTTGTACGCTGATCCGACGGCAGGGCGGCGCCCGCCGATCGGAGAATCCGCTTCCTTACATATAGAATAGTACCACGGGGTATGGTATAATATCAAAACAAAATAGCGTTTTTCTAGACATTTCTTGGAAAAATCGCCGTCGTATAAGGAGTAGTGAAAAGATGGCTGACAACGATACCACGAGATCGAATTTTATCCACAATTTTATCGATGAGGACCTCGCCGCGGGCAAGTATAAAGAGGTCTATACGAGATTTCCGCCGGAACCGAACGGATACCTCCACATCGGGCACGCCAAGTCGATCTGCCTGAACTTCGGAACGGCGCAAAAGTACGGCGGCAGATGCAACCTGCGTTATGACGATACCAACCCGGTCAAAGAGGACACCGAATACGTCGACAGCATCGAAGAAGATATCCGCTGGCTGGGTTTTAAGTGGGACAAGCAGCTCTGGGCTTCGGACTATTTTGACAAGATGTATGAAGCGGCGATCAGCCTGATCGAGCAGGGCAAGGCATTTGTCTGTGACCTGACGGCAGACGAGATCCGCGCATACCGCGGCACACTGACCGAGCCCGGCAAGGAGAGCCCCTATAGAAATCGCACCGTGGAGGAGAACCTGACGCTCTTCCAGGAGATGAAAGAAGGGAAATACAAAGACGGTGAGAAGGTGCTGCGCGCAAAGATCGATATGGCCAGCCCCAACATCAACATGCGCGATCCGGTCATCTACCGCATTGCGCACGCCACGCATCACAATACCGGCGACAAGTGGTGCATCTATCCGATGTACGACTTCGCGCACCCGATCGAAGATGCGATCGAGGGCATCACGCATTCCATCTGCACACTGGAGTTTGAAGACCACCGCCCGCTCTACGACTGGGTGCTGGACGAGCTCGGATGGTGGGATCCGCGCCCCCGGCAGATCGAATTCGCGAGGCTCAACGTGACCGATACGGTCATGAGCAAGCGATTCCTTAAGAGAATGGTCGATGAAGGAGTCGTCGATGGCTGGGACGATCCGCGTATGCCCACCATTGCGGGACTGCGCCGCCGCGGTTACACACCCGAGGCGATCCGCGATTTCTGCGAGCGCATCGGTGTCGCGAAGGCGAACAGCACGGTCGATGCCGGGCTGCTCGACTACTGTGTCCGCGAGGATCTGAAGAGCAAGGTCGAGAGCCGCAATGTCGTCTTTGACCCCA
>JAWRJC010000003.1:0-11488 GCA_040307715.1 Clostridiales bacterium
AGTCTTGTCAAGTGCGCCGAGCGTGATGCCTTCGAGTTGGTCGGTCAGCTCGAGCGCGTTGATCGTAACGTTGCCGGTGTTCTCCACAGTGATCGTGTAGGTCACCGTCTCGCCGGCCTCGACATTCGCTGTTTTGTCAGCCTCTTTGGTGACTTTGATCTTCGGATCCGCAGCCTCTGTGGTGACCGTCTCATCGTCGGAGTCTTTTACTTCTTCGTTCTTGGGATCCTTTCCGGTGGCTGTTGCTGTATTCTCGATCTTGCCGGCATCAACGTCGGACTGCTGCACCGCATAGGGGTACGTGATCGTCTTGCTTGCCCCCGGAGCGAGGCTGAATGCCGCCTCATTCAGGGATACGAGCGTATCAGTCATGGCGATGCCGCTGACCGTCGCATTGCCCGTGTTCTCTACAACAACTGTGTAGGTAACGGTCTCGCCCGCTTTCACATCAGAAGTCTTGTCTGCTGTCTTGGTAACGCTCAGTTCAGCAGCGAGTTCTTCGGTATTGACGGTATCGGTTGCCTGATACTGCTTGCCGTTCAACGTGGCGGTCACTGTATTGGTAAAGGAGCCAGCCGCCATATCTGCCGGTTTGATCGTGTAAGTCGCCGTTGTTGTCCGCGTCCCGCCGGCTTCGACATCCGCAAAGGAAGTGTCCGCAAGCGTGACACCTTCGATCTCGCTCAGCTGGATGTTCTGCGCTGTCGCATAGATGTTCTTGACGGTGATCGTGAACGTAACGGTCTCTCCTTCGGCGTATTTGTAATCAGCCGCCTTGTCATCATCCTTGGTGACGACGAGTGCCGGGTCCACATTTTCATCCGTGATGGTGAGTTTGCCCGGTGTCTTGGAGATCGTGTAATAGGAAACCGTATCTGTCCCGTTCGTCACAGCCGGATCAGCCGAGAACGAACCTGTATACTCTCCTACCAGCGTGCCTTCGGCGCGCGTGTAGTTCAGACTGCTGACGCTGTCCCCCTCAAGGAGGCCGTCGATATGGACATTTGTGTCATCCACACCGGTGCCATACCCATACTGGACCTCTCCGTTATACGGAAGTGTCTGATCATCGACCGTGATCGTCAGCGGCAGTGTGTAGTAGAGCGTGATCTCAGCGCCGTCCACCGTGACTGTAACAGTCGTGGTCGGATCAGTACTGTCTTTGACGAGGCTATAGCCAGCATAGGTGTCAAAGAACGTGGTTGCTGCCGGTACGGTAGCCGGATTGATGTCTGTGCCGATCGTCTCCTGTGTGACGTCATCTTCCGCGACCTTGGTCGTGGTGCCCTTCAGATAATGGTGCACCGTGACGGGCGCTTCATTTAGTCTGAAGTGCGCATAGTATGTGTGTGCTTCGTAAATGCCGTCAGCGTTCTTTTCAGGTGTGTAGTGCGCATCCGTGCTGATCGGTTCTGTTCCGTCATCGACGGTCCAGTAATCGAACGCATAAGTGGCCGAAGCCGCTGTTGCGGTCGACCCGGCTGCTGTCTCGCTCGCCGCCTTGACGGTCTCAGACTCGGGGGAAACAGTGCCCCTGCCGGTGCTGTCGGAAGCAACCGCATAGTTGATGGTCACATCATCTTCTTCCCAGACCGCAAACATTGCGTGATAAGGAAGGTTTTCATCAGGCGCTACCTGTGTGACTGCGGTTCCCCCTGCAATCGTGTATGCATTATTCGCATAGGTCAGATACAGGTCCTCTGCTCCGAGTTCCTGTGTCCAGTTGTCGCTGTCTGCTTCCCATGCGGACGCAGCTGCCTGGGTATTGCCGATATCGACTCTGGACCAACCAAGGAATTTGTACCCTTTGCGGGTCGGGGCAGCAGGAATAGCAACGCCAACGTTGATCACGGCGTTGTTGTCTTTAATGTAAGCATCCGTGCCGTCGTTCTTATACCAGTAGATATGCGTCGGTGTCGGTTCTTCGGAATCGATGTAGACCGCCTTCAGCTGCACCGTATACTTCTTGGTATCGCCATTCGGCGCAGGTGTCGGAAGGTCTTCGACCTTCGCGTTGGATTTCAGCACAGTAAATGTGTCACCGGGAAGGACCTTCGTCCCGGTCCCTGTCCAGGCGCCGTTTTCCCACTTCTGCACTTCCCAATAGCCAAACACCTTACTGGTATCGGTGGTCTTCGACGCGGCACCTGCAGGTGCTTTGGCTGTGTCTACGTAAGTGTGGGTATCTGTAGGCGCTCCATAACCACCGCTCTCGGCATCTGCATCGTATTCCACGACGATACCGGAAGCGCCTTCCAGCGTCGAATGCCACTTCGCGTAGATATCCAGTTTCTTAGTAATCCAGAAACGGTCTTTGCCCGGGGTGCTTTCGTCTCCGTCATCATCATAGCCTGTTAAATCGGAGTTAAAATTCGGGCTAATCAACTGACCGTTTACATTATAAGTATCTGTCATATCGACAGTCTTATCATAAGGAGTTGTTACTGTATTCTCATTGATTGCGTATGCTTCTCCGTTGAATACCTGTGTAAAGTCTGGATCCAAATACCATCCATCAAATGCGAATCCTGCAAGATCTCTACCGGTTGGCTCACTGACGTGGCCCCCTTCACTGATACGGAAGGTCATCGCCTGATTCTCAGAACCCCAATTGATGTTACCAGTCGCACCGTCAGGATAATTTACATGCAGGAACACACGGTATTCCTTTTGTCTCCATTTTGCATAGACTGTGATACCACCTTCCGGCATTTTATTAAATGTGTACTTCTGTGTGCAGGCACTATCAATGTACCAGCCTTCAAAAACAAATCCTGCCGGTGTATGTGCAGCATCGGGCACATAATTGTTACGTGATGAAACATCAGCGCCATAAGCGATACCTGTTTCAGCACTGATCTGGCCCATACCATCTTCTTCAAGAGGATTGTTTTCGCCGTTCACATACTTGCCGTCCATGAAGTTGATAGGATAAAGCTTACGGGTATAGTAAAAATCGATAGACTCATCTTCAGTTTGTGATTCCAATGCTCTCCCGTTAGACCCAAACGCCGGATCCGACTTATACTTTTGGAACCCATCAATATCAGTAAAGTCACCGCTCTCTCTGACAAAATTATATCTTGCAGAGATTGTGTTAAGGAGAGTGAAGTTGATATCATCTACCGTTTTATCCACCTGATCGCCAGGAAGCGCCTCGACATAGTAATACATTGTCTTCAGCGGGCGGGTAGCAGTATTAAGATGGAAATCTATGCTCTCCGCAGGCATAGTATTCAGGCTGACGATAACTTCACTATTATTGCCGTTACCGACAGACGTATTGCCTACCGGCTGCCAACGTTCACCATTGTTATATACAACACCGTTAGAGCCCTCGATCGGGAACTGCGTCAGTATATTCTGCTGGTATAATGCTTTTATTTCTTTGATGGTCTGCCAGCCACTTGAGCGTGTGTATCGTGTACCTGTGTATCTTGTACCTTCGCTAATCCAAGTATCACCATATGTCCAGTAATACCTTGGATTCCAATAGCTTCCTTCATTATGTCTTGTTAATTCAACGTATTCTCCACCAACCAGTCCATATTGAGTGCCATTGTTGCCCGTTGTCTCGTTATAGGTATACCCTTGTACCTGGAACCGCAGCGTATATTCATTACGGTCGTAGTACACGTTCAGAACAGTATTACCTTCGGTTTTGATCTTGACATTCTGATCAAACTCTTTCAGATGGAAACCTTTGAAAGGCTGCTGGCCATTAACGGTATAGGAACTGTTATAATTCGTTCCATTGATTCTCGCATAAGCATTATCACCGCTCCCCTGACCGGAAACCGTATTGATCGTTGCTCCAACACTGCCAGTCAGAGGAATCGAATCATAGAAATCATAACCATCACCTTCAAGGTTTTGTTTCCAGATTATGATCGTATACCCAGCCGTCGTTTTCGGGATCCAGCGTGCATAGACCGTCTTCTTATCAGTCAAAGCCAGTTCGAAATCATATTCACTGCCGCCTGATGTCTGATCCGCCACTGCCTTATCTTCAAACCATCCGCCGAAAGTGTAACCGTTACGACTCATATTATTATCGTTCGGGCGGGTTGGTGTTTCACCAGAGTATACGAACTGGGGTGCATTATAAGTAGCACCCTTGCCGTTCTGATCAAAGATGAACCAATGCCCTTCCGGAGCATTGACACTAAAGGTGATATCGCCGGTGATCGTGATAGTTTCATTATTCTGATACGCTTTATCAAGCTGATAACCAACGATGTTAGTGGACCCCTCTTTGACTTTCCAACCTTCAAAATGATAGTTTTCATTCTGTACGGTGTAAGCCATATTCACTTTATACGACTGCTCCGCAGACGCTGCATCCGCCCGGAAAGTCACTTCTTCCTGACCGAGAGAGATATTGTTCTCGTCCAGATAGGTGATGCGGTAATCCTTGAACAGCATCGCATAGTAAGTAACCTCTGTTCCGTCAGATGCAGGCGGAAGCTGGCCGTCCACGTCTGTCCGGACATCATCGATCGTCAGGGCTTCTGTTTTAGGCGTATAATCCGGATCTTTCGTCCAGCCGCGGAAGTATACACCGTCAGGGAGCTCGCCGGCACCGGGATCGTAGAGAACGACATCCATGTCGTCGTTCTTCTTGACATACATCGAGTCGATCTCTTCGTCGTTCAGCCCTTTAAAGATGACCTTGACTCTGGCATCCGTGCCGGTCTCCACGATCGCGTAGATAGAGAAGTGGTCCGCTTCGAATACGGCTTTCTTCGTACCGAAGTCAACGTCCTCCATGACTTCCGCTTTGCCGTTGTCCTGGATGTGGACGACTTCGCGGGTGGCGTTCTCGTCCTGCACCGCGGAGCGCAGGTCGACCTTGACCGGCTTGGCCGGCTGGACTTCCTTGCCGTCCTTGTCAACGAACGTGATGTCGACCGCCTTGATCGTGTAGATCGTTTCGTCGATCACTTTGTCCGCCGCGTTCAGGGCTTTCTCGGTGTCCGCCTTGCCGACCTTCTTGACGACCATCTTGACATCCTTGTCGAAGGTTCCTTCCTCCGCGGTCACGAAGACATTCACGCCGTCCGCATAGCCGGCCAGCGTCCGCGCGGGCATGTCCTTATTCTCCGTGTCTTCTTTGGCGGCGTCTTCTGCGGGCTGCTCAGCTGCCGGCTGCGCAGGTTCTTCCTCCGCAGGCACGTCAACATCCGCGGGTTCTTCCGCGGGCGTTTCCCCGTCTATGGCCGCCGGCTCTTCGGCGGGTGCGCCGCCCTCATCGCCGGGGGATACCTCCTCCGCAGGTTCTTCCTCTGCAGGCGCGTTAACATCCGCGGGTTGTTCCTCCGCGGGCTGTTCCGCATCCTCCTGCGCCGGGGTTTCCTGCACGTCCTGCGTCTGCGCCGCCGCACTCACATCGGCCGCGCCGGCCCACGCGCTTTGCGAGGAAAAGATGCAGAACTGGAAGACCATCGCGACTGCCAGCAGTAACGCCAGACTTCTCGACTTGTGCTTCTTCATGATGCCTCTCCTATCTACGAGAATGGTATAACGGTGGCGCCTGTCAGCGGGTGCAGATCATTCGAACCGCCCCGCATATACAACGCGCTTTAATACATATATTAAACTAGCATAACTTTATCACGTAATTTGACTGGTGTCCACATTTTCAAGTGCTCAAAATCAACTAATATTTGTTGATTTTGAGCGCTTCTTGCGCATTTGGCATCTGCATTTTTCAGACAAATGAAGGTTGTTTATACTTGTTGTGTAATAGATGATTCTGTCATCTTGCGATTTGCAAGCTCCCGATAAAAAAACAGCCGCGGCCGGGCGGTCGCAGCTGCTCTGTTTTTTATGCATGTCCGGGCACTTTTGATCCGCCCTCCGCCGGGCGGTGCCGTGCTACAGCACCTTCGACAGGAAGTCCTGCAGACGCGGGCTTTCCGGTGCGCCGAAGATCTTTTCGGGCGTGCCCTCCTCCATGACGATGCCGTCCGCCATGAACAGGACGCGGCTCGCAACTTCTTTCGCGAACCCCATCTCGTGGGTGACGATCGCCATGGTCATACCATCGTCCGCAAGTTCCTTCATGACTTCGAGGACTTCGCCGACCATCTCCGGGTCGAGCGCGGAGGTCGGTTCGTCAAAGAGCATGACCTTCGGATGCATCGCCAGCGCGCGTACAATGGCGATACGCTGTTTCTGGCCGCCGGATAGGGAGGACGGGTACGCGTCCGCTTTGTCCAGCAGACCGACGCGGGTCAGGAGGCGTTCTGCCTCTTCATTGGCTTCATCCGCCTTCATCCGGCCGGTGCGCAGCGGCGCCAGCGTGATGTTCTTGCGGACGGTCATGTTCGGGAACAGATTGAAGTGCTGGAAGACCATGCCCATGTGCTCCCGGGTCTTGTTGATGTCGACCTTGTCGCTCGTCAGCTCCTGTCCGTCAAACCAGATATGGCTGCCGGGGTCGGGCGATTCGAGCAGATTGAGACAGCGCAGGTAAGTGGACTTGCCCGATCCGGACGGACCCATGACGACCACTTTTTCGCCCTGCGCGATGTAGTTGTCGATCCCCTTCAGGACGTGGTTGTCCCCGAAGGTCTTGTGCAGATTCTGCACTTCGATGAGATGGCCGCCTGCCGCAGCCGGTGCGGCGTTTTGTGCCGCCACTGCTTTCTTATCGTCTGTCACTCTTGCGCAGCCTCCTTTCCAGTTTGCCGAGCAGCCAGGTCATGATCAGGACGCAGAACAGGTACACGAGCGCGATGCCGACGAGCGGCATGAGCGCCTGGTAGGTCTTGGCCTGGATCTGGATAGCGACTTTCGTGATGTCCGCAAGACCGATAACGGTCACAAGGGACGTGTCTTTGAAAAGTGTGATCATCTCGTTGCCGAGCGCCGGCAGGATATTCTTGATCGCCTGCGGGATGATGATGTCCTTCATGACGGTCGGGTACTTCATGCCGAGGGAGCGGCCGGCCTCCATCTGACCGGGGTCGATGGACATGATGCCGGACCGGATGGTCTCGCTGACGTAGGCGCCGGAGTTGATGCCGAGGGTCAGGGTGGCGATCATCACGAGGTTGCGGCTCGCCGCAAACACAACGAAGCCCATGATCAGCAGCTGGACCATCATCGGTGTGCCGCGGATCACGGTGATGTAGACCTTCATGATGGCGTTGAGGATGGCAAGCCACCAGCTCTTCTTTTTGCCCTGGCGCTGCTGGTCATAGCTCGTGCGGATGACCGCGACGAAGATGCCGATGATGATGCCAAGGAGCAGTGCGCCGATCATGACGGTGAACGAAATGCGCAAGCCGTTCAGGAGGAGCAGCCAGCGGTCGTTTTCTAGGAAACTGACTACAAATTGTTCTTTCAGCGTCATATCTGTTCTCTCTATTTTCCGGAATCGCTCCGCTTGCCGGCCCTGCCGGCACGGCGATTCCTTAACGTGGAAAAACGGGGCGGTTGCCAAAGCGCCGCCTCGCTCTCACAAGACTTGATAGGGTCTTAATTGCTGCCGATCGCCACAGAGGATTACTCTTCGGTGTTGATGTACTTGTCGATGATGCCCTGAACAGTGCCGTCATCGATCAGCTTCTGCAGCGCGGTGTTGACCGCTTCGTACAGTTCCGGGTTGTCCTTGGAGATGCCGATCGCATAATCTTCGACGGCGAACTCCGTTTCGAGGATCTTCAGGCCGGGGTTTGCTGCGACATACTGCTTTGCGGGCTCCTGGTCGATGACGACGGCGTCAACCTTGCCGGCGACCAGTGCCTGGACGGCGACCGGACCGCTGGTGTATGCGGTGACATGATCTTCACCGTAGCCGTCTTCTTCCGGCGGAGCGGAGCAATAGAGGTAGCCGGTGGTGCCTTCCTGGCAGCCGATCATGCTGGCATTGGCCAGATCATCGATGGTCTTGATGGGGCTGTCTTCGGGAACAATGACGACCTGCACAGCCGTCGTGTAAGGAACGGTGAAGTCAACACTTTCTTTTCTTTCATCCGTGACGGTCATGCCGGCCATGGCGATGTCCGCCTTGCCGCCCTGGACCGCTGTCAGGATGGAGGAGAAGTCCATGTCGTCAACGACCAGCTCCAGTCCGAGCTCATCGGCGATCGCCTGTGCGATATCGATGTCGATGCCTTCGAAGCCGCCGTCGTCGGTCACGTTCTCATAGGGCGGGAACGTGGCGTTCGTGGCCATGTGGAGGACGCCCTCTTCAGCGGTCAGGCTTGTCGCTTCACCTGCTGCGGAAGCTTCGCCGCCGTCGTCGCTGCCGCCGCCGCACGCGGTCATGGCGAATGCGAGGACGAGTGCCATCATGATGATCAGTACATTCTTTTTCATTTGATTGCCTCTTTCTTTTGATGTCCTTTGCGATTATGAATAACGATTCCTGCTTTCATTTGCCGGAGGAGAATCGCTTTGCCGGGCTGTCCGTATTCCCATGCGGGCTTCTCTTGCGGGTGATTCTCATATATTTTCGGCAAAATGAATATTTATGCAAGACCAATACTACCATGCTGTATTTGCCTTGTCAAACCCTTTTTTAAGCCTTTTTCACATTTTCATGAAAAAACACGGCAACGGGAAAAACTCGCTGCCGTGCGTTCTCTTTTCTTCCTTTTTTCAGGGTTTCCGGCGTCGCTGCAGGCGCTTTCGCAGCCGGTCACCGGTTCTCATCCTGCCCGCCGCCTACCAGGATGATCTGCGCGCCGGGGCTATCCGCTGCCTGCCCTTTCGGGTTGAACAGAAGAAGCCCACGCTGCATATCCAGCTGACTGCCGCTGATCGTGCCCATAAGGTAGACCTTTGCCGCGTCTTCGCTGTCAAACCGCCTGACTTCCACGTTGCCGCCTTCGAGTTCGGCGACCGCTTCGGCTGTGAGCGCGTCGACACGCGGATCTGTGACCGGACCTTCGAGGTCGTCGAGCCCCGGCGCCGCTGTTGCCGGCTGCGGTTCGCCGGCCGGTGCGGCTTCTGTTTCTGCCGGCGCCTTTTCTGTTTCTGCCGGCGCCTTTTCTGATCCGGCCTGTGCGGCTTCCGTTTCCGGCTTTGCGGTTCCGGATGCGGCGGGCGCCGCCGGCATCGGGCCCTTCTCGAACTGTCCTGTGTAGCGGTTGGTGCCGCCCATGTTCTCGACCAGCTGGAACCCGATCGCTTTCAGAAGGCCGGCCGCCTTCCGGCTGCGTGCCCCGCTGACACAGTACAGAAACAGCGGTGTCTGCGATTCATGTCCCTTGATGAGCCAGCCGTCCAGCGCGGTCCGGATCGTGCCGACGCTGTTCACCGGCAGATTGACCGCTCCCGGAATGTGGCCGTACTCATACTCGCGCGGTTCGCGGACGTCGATGATGACCGCGTTTTCCATGGCGCGCGCCTGTGCGAGCTTGCTGTTGATATCGACCGGTTTGCTGAAATCCCAGAATCCCATGTTGATTCTCCTTCTTATTCTTATAACGACTTGCTTTGCGCAGTATGCTCGTTTTGCTCGTCTTGAAACAGACGCTATTCCGCCCGGCTCGAGATGATGACGCCAGCGAGTGTGACCGCCACGCCGATCACGATATAAAACCCGAAAGGATCCCCGCGCAGCAGCACCCCTGCTGTCACGCCGATGACCGTGATCAGGCTCTCGACCACGTTTCCTGCGACCGCCGGATCCTTTGCCTTGCCGATCACGTAGTTAAATCCGAAATAGCCGCCCGAGGAGCAGGCGATTCCGAGGAATGCAACAGCCAGGATGATCCGCCAGTCGGTAAACAGGACCGTATACGTTTCCGCGCCGTACCCCATGATGAAGTTGAGCGGGATGAACCACAGCGACCCGACGAAGGTCATCATGGCCGTGATCTCGATCGCCGAATAATGCCGGCTCGCCTCTGCGCTGAACTGCGCGTAGACCGCGCCTACGATGACAGCGCTGATCAGCATCAGATACCCGTACAGTTTGCCGCCCGTCGTAAAGCTGCCGCCGCCCACCGTGCAGATCACAACGCCCGCGAACGCCATCAGGATCCCGATGATTCCGATCCGCTCTGTGCGGCGGTGGAAGAACAGCATCCCGAGGACCAGCGTCATGCAGGGGATCGTCGCGATGAAGATCGAGGACATCGACGGCGAAGTGAACTTCACCCCGTAGGTCTCAAAAATCGCATACAGGCAGGGCTGCACAGCGGCTGTCAGAAAGAGCCACTTCTTCGGCTTGCCGCGGAAATCCATTTTGACAACCCCGGTCAGACCGAGCACTGCGAAAAAGATGGCCGCGATCGGCCAGCGGAGCGCCTGCACCTGAAGCGGCGCGTACGTATCGAGAAGGATATCGACCGCAATGAACGAAAAGCCCCACGCCCCGGATGCCAGCAGTGCTGCCGCGACCATTTTGCCGGACAGCCCTTTATGATTTGTTGGAGTATTCTTAGAGGAATCGCTCATCCCCCGGTTCCTTTCCTATCCTGTTACTGTACCGATAATGCAGCGGGCCACTTCCTCCGGCGTGTCGCACACCACCGGTGCACCGCTTTTCTCGAGAAATTCGCGTCCCCGGTATCCCCAGGAGACCCCGATCATGGCAGTGCCCGCATTCTCCGCTGTCTGTACGTCCGTATCGCTGTCGCCGATGTAGACCGCGTCTTCCGGCGCGATGCCCCATTCGTCAAGAATCGCCAGCACGGCGTCCGGTGCCGGCTTGCGCGGCACGCCCCGCCGCTCGCCGCGGGCAATGTCCAGAAGGCCGTGGTAGTACCGCGGCGCGATCAGAGCCACGGCGGAATCCGGCTTGTTGGAGAGCACCGCCGTGCGGACGCCCGCCTCCCGGAGCCTTCCGAGCATGCCGATCACCCCTTTATACACACGGGTCTTGTTCTCACTGTGCGCTTTGTACCAGTTGGTCATATCCCGGACCGCCATATCGACAACATCGTCTCTGGCCCCGGGATCTGCAAACGGCGCGTTCTTCGGGATCGCTCCGTTCACGAAATACCGCATTCCTTTGCCTATCAACATGCGGACCTCTTCGACGGAGCGCTGCGGATAGCCCCGCACCTCCAGGATATGATTCACGCTGTCTGCAAGATCCCCCAGCGAGTCGAGGAGCGTCCCGTCCAGATCAAAGACAGCAGCTTTGTATTGTGGTTCGTTCATTCGGCAGCCTCTTTCCTGTTCTGTCCGTCTATGCCAGATGATGTGCGTTCTTCCGGCGCGCCAAGCAGCCTGTCGCGGAGCTCTTCCGGTGTTTCACAAAAGACCTGCGCGCCGCGTGCCGCCAGGTACGCCATATCGCGGAATCCCCACGTGACCATGATCAGGTCGAGTCCCGCGTTCTGTGCGGTCTGGATATCCGTGTCACCGTCCCCGACATACACCGCCTTCTCCGGCGGAATGCCCCACTCCCGCAGGATCGCGAACAGGGCGTCCGGTGCCGGCTTGCGCGGCACCCCCTGCTGCTCGCCGCGGGCAACGTCGAACATCTCCGGGAAATACCGCGGCGTCAGTAGGGCGACGGCGG
>JAWRJC010000004.1:0-7622 GCA_040307715.1 Clostridiales bacterium
TTCATCGCCTGGTACCTGCCGCCCGCCGGCGTTGTGATGATGCCCTGGCTCCAGGACGTGTCGCCCTTGGCTCTTGCGTGGATCTCCACGACATAGTCCGCTTTCACCGGGCACCAGTACTCATAGGTCGAAGCGCTGAACGACTTCTGCGTCCAACCGCTCCAGCTGCCGCCGCCGATCTTCTTGGTGCGGTAGTGTACCTCCCATCCTGCCGGCGTGAAGGAAGACTCTTTCGTCCATTTGAATTTGACCCGGCCGACATCGTGCTGGCTCGCCCACAGGTTCTTGATGTTGCAGGTTTTGCGGGTGATCCGGAAGGTCTTCGTGACCGATCCGGTATAGTTGCCTTTGCCTGTGACAGTCAGCTCCGCGGTCCCCGGCTCCTGATTATCCTTATAAGATACTGTATAATCCGTCCCTGCCGTCAGAGTTTTGCCGTTCAGTTTCACTGTCGGTGACGGGGCGATCGGCGTACCGGTGTAAGTCGCATCTGCAATGCCCTCTATGGACGACGCGTCGATGGGCACCGGGACGATCTTGAATGTGCGGTCGATTGCCCCCGTGTAATCGCCTTTCCCCGTGATCGTAACTGTCGCTGTGCCGACAGCGGTATTGTTTTTATAGGACAACTCATAGTCAGTTCCCCGGCTGAGCGTCTTGCCGCTGACACTGACCGACGGAATCGGTTTGATCTCACTGCCAGTATACGTCCGATCTGCGAGACCACCCACGGTGACATGTCCGGCCGCGTCTTCCTCGGCAAGATCTATTATGGCGCTGCCGGAGGCGATGAGCTCGATCTGTCTGACCGACGTGCTGTCGAACATCGCTCCGTTGTTCATCGGTGCCTCCGCACCATTTACTGCGAAGGAAGACCATCTTTCCATATGATCCCCGTCCTCGTAGTATTCGTACGGAGCCACCTCGTCGAAATCGATCACGATCCCGTATTTATCCCCATTTATGAACTTCTTGTTCGGCGGATAATAACGGCTTGGCCCGTATGTGTTCAGCGATGTATCCGTAAGGTCATAGGCGCCTATGATCGCAACGGTATACTTGCCCGGCTCACCAGAGCTGATCGCAAGATCATTGAGGCACATATCCGCCGAAAGAGACGCCGGCGTCATTGTCGCATTGGATTCCTTGATGTATTTCAATGCCGGGATCGGTTCTGCTGATGATATTTTGCGACCGCAGACCGAGCAGTAAATATCTCCCGTTACGCCGTCCGAGTTGAAGGTCGGAGCCGTACCGGGTCTTACGTCGTTGCGGTCGTGCGGCGCCTCGTTGCCGTGTGCAGTGCAGCCGAGATCGGTGCACGGATTCCAGTGCACCTCGGCATTGTTTTTCCATGTCGAAGTGTCGAATATATGATCTCTCACCTCGAATGTGACCGTCGCGGTCAGCGTCGGTATCGGTGAATCGCATGTGAAAGTGATCGTGGCTGTGTATGTACCGATAGGAAGACCGGACTTTACAGAGATCATTCCCAGCACACTGTCCTCCCCGGCGGGAATGGTATTGCCGTACGTGTGCGAGAACGAGAAGCAACTCGCATCAGGTCCGGAAATAGTAACATTGGGCATGCTGATGGACTGATTGCCCGTATTTTTCAGCCTTATGCCGGCACCCGGATTATTCGTATAGTCCGGGCGCGCTGCCGGAATCACCACGTCCGGCAGTTCGGCCGACCAGATCAGATCCTGCTCGCTCTTGTCCTTCCAGACCGCTGTGAATGTTTCGTTGCTCGTGACCGTATACGGCTGTCCGGCCGGATACGTTCTGTAATGGTAATCCTTCCAGCATTTGAAATTCTTGTCGGACGAAGGCGGCGTAAATGTGCACGCGGGAAGGTTGATCTGCGTCCCTCCTTCCACGGTGATCGGAGCCATCGTACCGCTGCCGTCGCCCGGATCAAAAGTCAATGTATACTGATTGAGCGGTCCCGTATAGTTGTACTCCGGAGAATAATCGCTTGTTGCGCTCATTCCCCCGGTTTTTTCGTGGTACGAAAGCCTGAACTTGTATGCCCCGTTCCCGTGCGCTGCCATAAAGTTCGCCATAGGCGAGCTCAAGGCAGTCGGGTCATCTTGGAACTGCGTGCTCCATGAGCTGCAGGGCTTATCGTCTTTATAAACATGTATGTAGTAATGTGATATATCGACAGATGCCTCCGGAGGATCCCATCGCATGGTCGTCCCGTCCCAGCGAGGATCGCGCGGCGGCAGTCCCAGATATTCGATACCGTTCTCCTCGCAGTAATCCTGCCCCGGAAGAACGTCCCCGTCGAAGCGGCTGTTTCTAAGCTTCACGCCGTAGACCTTAAGGCCCGAATTGGACGGGATGCATCCGCCGTAATTATAGCCATAATAGACGCTGTCGGATGTGCTGAGGATCGTGATCTTCTTCAGGTTCGGGCAGCTGTATATCGCACCGGATTCAAGGATCTCGATGCCCGCAGGTATCTTAAGTTCTGTCAGATGATCAAGGTGCGCGATACCTCCATAGTCGATAAATTTGAGCGTAGACGGGATGATGATCTTCGAAATATTGGGATTTACAGTGTTGCCGTTTCCCGTCTCCTCATTTGGATCAAAGGCATCCTGCCCGATCCCTACGACCGTGTAGTTGACACCTCCCAGTATGATATTGCCCGGGATCGTCACCGTGTTGTTCCATCCTTTATACCCCATTACCGCCAAAGAGTTCTCGCCGTAATTGCGGCCTGCACACACGGCCGGGCATTCGTACACCATACCATTGTACTCAAGGGTTTTGTACTCTATGTCCGCATACGCTTCCTGCGCACCCAAAGAGCCGCCTGTCAGCACCCCGAGTGAAGGCGTCAGACTGACGATCAATGCCAGTGTCAGAATGAATGTCAGGAATCGCTTAGCTACCCTTTTCTCCTTGCTGTCTGTTTTCATCGCAAGTCCCTCCTGCAAATCGAACGCAAATCTTGTGCCTGATTCTAAACAATTCTTTAACACGCTAAATTCTTAACCCCATTATACTGGAAACTGACTTCCCCAACAACTACGCACGTTCTGTCAGGCTGGGTTTTTCTTGTTCTTTTTATGTCTTTCCTGCATTCCCGCCGGACAGACATTCCCGCCTGCATCTGCCGCACAAAAAAGCAGACCGCTCCTTACCGGTCTGCTTTATCTTTCTTATGTACGGTCTGCGGTCCGCCGGTCTTCTTACAGGTTCTTCAGGTAGTCGACCTCTTCTTTGCGAAGTTTGCGGTAATGGCCCTCCATGAGCCGCGCCAGATACAGGTCGCCGATCGCGATCCGCTGCAGTTCTTTCACCGGGCAGCCAACCGCTTTGCACATCTTACGGACCTGGCGGTTCTTCCCTTCGTGGATCGTCAGCTCGATGACCGCCGACTTTTCGGTCTGCTTCACCACGGTCACCTGCGCCGGCGATGTCACGAACCCGCCGATGTCGACGCCGTGTCGCAGCATGGCGAGGCGTTTGCCCGAGACGACGCCCGAGACGATCGCGCGGTACGTCTTGCCGACCTCGTGCCCCGGATGCGCCAGTTTGTTCGCGAGCTCCCCGTCGTTCGTAAGGAGCAGAAGGCCTGTCGTATTGTAGTCCAGCCGCCCCACCGGGAAGACGCGCTCCGGCACATCCGTCAGAAGATCCATCACCGTCGGACGGCCCTTCTCGTCCTTCATTGATGTGATGAAGCCCTTGGGTTTGTTCATCATGTAATAAACGAACTGCTCCGCGGGTACGACAACGCGGCCGTTGACCTCGACCCGGTCATCCGGCAGTACTTCGTACCCCATCTCCGTCACAACGACGCCGTTGACTTTGACGTTGCCGTTCTTTGTCAGTTCGTCCGCCTTACGCCGGCTTGCGACACCGGCCTGGGCGATATACTTGTTGAGTCTCATATCAGTCCTCTTCCGGCTGTGGCGGTTCTCCGACTGCCTCCCCGGCGGACTCGCCGCCGGCTGCCATGTCTTCCAGCGAAATCTGGTTCATCGTGACGCTGTCGCCGTACTCTTCGGGCAGCTCCATGACTTGCTCGATATCCTGGATATCCGGCAGTTCTTTGATGTCCGCCAGATCGAAATACCGCAGGAACGCGTCGGTCGTCCCGTACAGATTGGGCCGGCCGATCGCCTCGGAACGGCCTTTCACCTCGACGAGATCCTTGTTCATCAGGCCTTCGAGGACACGGTCGCAGCGGATGCCGCGGATGGCCTCGATCTCTCCCTTGGTGACCGGCTGCCGGTAGGCGACGATCGCCAGCACCTCAAGGGCGGACTGGCTGAGGCGCCTGCGTTTGACGGGCGTGCACAGACGCTCGATATAGGTGCCGTTCTCTTCAGCCGTCACGAACTGATAGCCCTTATTGATGCGGCGAACGCGGATGCCCCGTTTTTCCTGTTCATATTCTTCGGTCAGCGCTTCGAACGCTTCTTTCACCTCCGCCTCTGTGATGTTGAGAACGTCGGCGGCGGTCCTGGCCGCAAGAGGCTCGCCCCAGATGAACATCATGGACTCGAGCGCAGACCGTACTGCTTTGCTGGCTGCCACTGTAAATCTCCTTTATTTCTCTGCTTCTTTCAGATAAATATCTGCGAAAAGCGCTTTCTGCTCCGCTGTGAGTTTTTTTTGCCGGATCATTTCGAGCATCGACGAGAAGGACAGCGCGGTGTCGTACCGGTCTCCCTCCTTGATGGTGTCGCGGAAGTTCACCCGCTTGCCGTGGTGCTGGCGGACAAGCGATTCGATGAACGCGATCCTCGCCTCTGCGGTGACTTTCTCCCGCTCGATGCGCTCGTACCGGGTACGGATCTCCTCGACGCGCTTTTTGCGGAGAAGAAACGCATTGAATGCCTGGACGAACTGGTCCATATCGAGCGTCAGGTACTCGTCGGGAGACTCCAGATACTGCGAAATGTCCTCCTGCGGCTTTTCGCGGACCATGAGCCCGTGCGCTTCGCGCTCCGACAGATACCCGGACAGCGTCTTGAACGTCTTGTACTCCAGAATGCGG
Source organism: Clostridiales bacterium (assembly GCA_040307715.1). Classification (GTDB taxonomy): domain Bacteria; phylum Bacillota; class Clostridia; order Peptostreptococcales; family Anaerovoracaceae; genus RUG13615. The sequence continues at coordinate 5,021 of JAWRJC010000004.1, forward strand.
GCAACCAGTTCGGTGCGCGGATCCTCCGCCTCCACCTGCCCCGGCTCCGCGGGCTGTCTGGGCAGCAGCATGCGCGACTTCAGTTCGATGAGTTCCGCCGCGAGCACCATGAACTCGGACGAGACCGCCACGTCCATCTGCTGCATATTCTCGATGTATTCCAGATACTGCGCGGTGATCTCCGAAACGCGGATATCGTAGATATCCATCCGGGCGCTTTCGATCAGATAGACAAGCAGATCGAACGGCCCTTCGAAAGCCTGCAGTTTGACTTTATATCCCATAAATACTCCTTGCCGATCTGTGAACGTGCGATTCTGCGCCGGAACGATCAGCTCATCATATAGTACCATAAGTGACGCCACTTTTTCTACAAAGGCCGGGCTTTTATGATACAATGGCTGTTGAAGTTGGCTTGCTGCGGCGGTCCTGTTCCGAGCTGCACCGCACAGCCGGAGATCTGAGGAAGAACGACACTATGCTTGAATGGATGACCGGTTCCCACTTCGGGAATCTCCTCTCCACCTTTCTGATATCGATCGCCCCCGTCGTGGAACTGCGCGGCGGCATCCCCTGGGGCGTTGCCCATGACCTTCCTTTATGGGAGGCGTATTGTGCTGCCGTTCTCGGCAACATGCTGCCGGTTCCTTTTGTGATCCTCTTCATGCGCAAGGTGCTGCTCTGGCTGCATCACTTCGAAAAGATCGGCGAACTGGCGGACCGCATCGAAAACCGCGCTTTGAACAAAGGCAAAAAAATAGAAGACTTCGAGGCCATCGGCCTCTTCCTGCTTGTAGCCATCCCGCTCCCCGGAACCGGTGCCTGGACCGGTGCGCTCGTCGCTTCGCTCATCGACATGCGGCTCCTGCGCGCCATTCCGATCATCCTGCTCGGCGTCATGGCTGCGGGCGGGCTGATGCTGCTGCTCAGCCACGGTGTATTCAACGTGCTGTAAGCATCCCGCTTCCTATGAAACCTAAAACGAACCGCTGCAGGCGGTTCGTTTTCTTATGTTTGAGAAGAGCGCTGCTCTATCGCGGTTCTTTGCCGGCTTTGAACAGCATCATCATTTCATTCGTCAGGCTGTAATCGTCCGGCTCACCGGGGACTTCCTCCCGGGACAGCCAGGCGCCTTCTTTGAGTTCCTGATGATCGAGACGGATGGTGTCGTCGCCGTCCACATCGCAGAAGAAGCCGGCGAGCAGATCGTCATCGATGCCCCAGGGCTGGGATTTATAGTAGCGGATGTTGCGGACCTTCATGCCCACCTCTTCCATGACCTCCCTGGCTACACATTCCTCGAGCGTTTCACCGATCTCAACAAACCCCGCCACCAGCGCGTACGCCTTGTGCGGCCGGTCCGCGTACTTGGTCAGGAGCAGTTTGTCGCCGTTGGTCACCGCGATGATGACCGCCGGCTGGACCTTCGGGAAGATCATGTTGCCGCACTGCGGGCAGCGGATCATCCGCTCTTTGGTGTCCAGTTCCGTCTTCGCCCCGCATCTGCCGCAGTAGGCGTTGTTCGCATACCAGCGCCCCAGCTGCACGCCCGTGAGCATTGCGAAGATCTGGTGTTTCGGCTCTTTCAGGTACTGCCGCATCCCGCGCGCGTCGAGAAACGCCCATCCGCCGATCCCGACGGTCAGCGACGCTTCACAGGCGGCAAGTGCAGCCTCCATGCCGGGGCCTTCCGCCTCGGGGTAATCCACTTCCGTGAACAGTGCAGGATCCGCCAGAAAATAGTGATCGTCATCGATCGAAAAGAGATAGATCAGCGCTTCCTCAAAAGCCGCCGCTTTCTCGGGGCCGGCATCCGGGGAGCTCTGTCCGCCGATGCTTTCCCAGGTATTCTTCAGATCGCTGAGCGTCGGCAGTTCGAGCCGCAGCCCGGCCGCTTTCCCGGCTAGCGTTTTCGGCCTGCCCGTATCGTTCCCCTCTTCGGACTCCAGCAGAGACAGAACCTTGCCGCCTCGGAACGACAGCACATAACTGTTCCGGTCCGGGCGCTCTGCCGGCTCGTAATGATTGACGATTTTTTTCGGGGCTATGTCGTGGATCATGATCGGATTCCTTTCATAAAGAGGTGCCGGACCGTGTCAGGAGCGTCGGTCCGTATCCTTATTCGTCATGCAGCGGTTATTCAAATTCCCTGCGGATCAGTTCGCAGTTGCCGAACCGGCAGCCGTTCGCGTATTCCTGGATCGTCATCTCGCGGAACCAGGATTCGAACCCGCGGGCAATGCCGTTGTGCGCGACCAGCAGATAGATCTTTCCGGTCAGGCGGCTTTCCTCCTCGAGTTCCCCCATCAGGTTATACACACGCGCCATGCACCGGGCCATCGTCTCCCCGCCGTCAAAGTCGTAGAAGAACCGCATCTTGTCCTGCGAAAACACGTCCAGATCACGGTCCAGGCCTTCGTATTTACCAAAGTCCTGCTCGATGATCCGCTGCTCGGGACGGCGCGGGATCCCGGTCGTTTCCGAAAGGATCTGCGCTGTCTCCGCCGTACGCGAAAGCGGCGAGTAGAGGATCTCATCGATCCGGAACAGCTCGCCGTTCTCCTCTTTGTCCTGTGCCTCGAGCCGTGCGCGGATCTTATCT
>JAWRJC010000005.1:0-3682 GCA_040307715.1 Clostridiales bacterium
TTCAGTTCGCCAAACTCACACCCTGTGACAGCCGCGCTTGTGATTCCTATTTCACGAAGTGACTGATCTTGTTGAATCTGTTGAGCGCGCTCACCAGTGCGTTGATGGACGCCGCGATGATATCGTCGTGCAGACCGACGCCCCAGTAGACCCAGCCCTTGTCGTCGGAGATGGCGACGTAGGCGGCGGCTCTGGAGTCGGATTCAGACTCGAGTGCCTGCTCCTGATAGGTCACGAAGTTGTACTTCGCGATGTTGTACGGGCTGTGGCGGAGCGCATTGCTGACCGCGTCGAGACGGCCGTTGCCTTCGCCCTTGAGGTGGTAGCTCTCTCCGAGGATGTCGACGTCGATCTCCGCGATCATGCGGCCGCTCTCCTTGAAGTTGCTCGTCTTGTGGAAGACCGCGTCCGTGACGTCGATGTCGTCGAAGACGTTGATGTATTCGTTGTCGAAGAGGTCGAAGATCTCTTCGGGCGAGAGTTCTTTATGCTTCTTGTCGCTGACGCCTTTGAGCATGTAGCCGACTTCTTCGCGCATGGCCATCGGCAGGAAGTAGCCGAAGTTGTGCTCGAGGATGTAGGCGACGCCGCCCTTGCCGGACTGGCTGTTGATGCGGATGACGTCCGCTTCGTAGACACGGCCGATGTCGGTCGGGTCGAGCGGCAGATACGGGACGTTCCAGCGCTCGAGGTCTCTCTCGTCTCGGTAGTGCATGCCTTTGGCAATGGCATCCTGGTGCGAGCCGGAGAACGCCGCGAAGACGAGCTGCCCGCCGTACGGCTGCCGGGGGCCGACTTTGATGTCCGTGAACTTTTCGTACATCTTGACCATCGTGGGCATGTCGTGGAAATCGAGACCCGGATCGATGCCGTGGGTGTACAGGTTCATGCCGAGCGTGACGATGTCGACGTTGCCGGTGCGCTCGCCGTTGCCGAACAGCGTGCCTTCGACTCTGTCCGCGCCGGCCAGCTGCGCCAGCTCCGCGTCGGCGACGCCGGTGCCGCGGTCGTTGTGCGGATGCGTGGAGACGAGGACGTTGTCTCTATAGTGCAGATTCTTGCTGATGTATTCGATCTGGGACGCGTAGACGTGCGGCATGCTCATCTGGACCGTGCTGGGCAGGTTGATGATAGCTTTGTTATCCGCGGTCGGCTGCCAGATGTCGAGGACCGCGTTGCACACTTCCAGCGCATACTCGGGTTCGGTGCCGGTGAAGCTCTCCGGGGAGTACTCGAAGGTCCACTCGGACTCCGGATGCTTTTTCGCGTACTCGACCATCAGTTCCGCGCCGTCGGTCGCGATCTTCTTGATGGCATCCTTGTCCTTGCGGAAGACCTGCTCGCGCTGTGCCACGGAGGTGCTGTTGTACAGGTGCACGATGGCGGACTTGCATCCTTCCAGCGCTTCAAAGGTCTTGCGGATGATGTGTTCTCTGGACTGGGTCAGGACCTGGATCTTGACATCGTCGGGGATCAGGTTCTTTTCGATCAGCTCGCGGCACAGGTCGAACTCGGTGTCCGAAGCAGCCGGGAAGCCGACCTCGATCTGCTTGAAGCCGATCTTGCAGAGGTACTGGAAGAATTCCAGCTTCTCTTCCAGAGTCATGGGCACGATCAGAGCCTGGTTACCGTCGCGCAGGTCGACGCTGCACCATAGCGGCGCTTTGTCGATGTGGTCTTTGTGGGACCAGTCGAGGCATTCCTCGGGGGGCATGTAGTAACCGATCTGATACTTGCTTACGTTGTTCATGTGTTTCAGTTCCTTTCCATTCTATATACCGTGTTGCGTGTGCCGCAGATCTTCTTTCCGGGAATCGCTCTGCCGGGCGATTCCAAAAAAGAAAGCTCCGTCTCGGCTAAGAGACGAAGCAGCATAAACAGTCACGCTCCGCGGTACCACTCTTATTGGCTCCGGCCATCACCGGCGCCCGCTCTAAGGGGTTGCTCAGGGGTGAGACACCGCATTCCGCTTCTCACAGGCTTTCCACCAGCCGCCTGCTCTCTATCAGAAACATCAAACACGATTTATTCCCGTCATCGCAATATGAAATTACAACTAATATACGGCACGCAAGCGGGCATTGTCAAGGTTTTGAAGAGGAATCGCCATCCGCCTGCAACTATCCGCAATATTCAGAAAACAGAGGGCGCTGAAAGGACAGCAGGGGCCAGAAGGCAAGGGGGCGGAAAGATGTGCGCTGCAGGGGGCGGGGGCGCGGGAAAACGGCAAAATGCACCCGGATCAGAGACATAATCCGGCGAAATTTCGAAATTTATTTAAAAATATGTTTGTAGAAATAATTATTATATAAAATTACTTGTTTTTATAAACATATATACAAAATAACCGTGTTGACAGGATGCTTGCGACGGATATAATGAAGATAATTTCGCACCTGCGAAGGGTCGCGGACCCTTGCAAATCAACGGCTACAAGCCGGATGATAGCAGGCGCGGCCGGAAGATTGGTCCGGCACCGGTACTCCGGCGGAGGAACAAGGCATTTATATACTGCTTATATAATGGAAAGGAGATATTCATGAAACTGACAGGGTCTCAAGTCGTGGCAGAGATACTGCTCGAACATGGGGTGGATACCGTTTTCGGCTATCCGGGCGGAACGGTCCTCAACGTGTTCGATGCGCTGTATGAGTACCGCGACCAGATCCGCGGCATTCTGACGGCACATGAACAGGGCGCGTCTCATGCGGCGGACGGCTATGCCAGAGCGACCGGCAAACCCGGCGTTGTCGTGGCCACCAGCGGTCCCGGAGCGACCAATCTGGTCACGGGTCTTGCGACAGCGATGATCGACAGTGTTCCCGTGATCGCGATCACGGCCAACGTTCCGGATTCGCTCATCGGCAGAGACGCGTTCCAGGAGATCAGTATCGTCGGCATCACGATGCCTATCACCAAGCACAACTTCTTCGTCAACCGCATTGAAGATCTGCCCCAGGCGATGCATGACGCATTCCGTATCGCCACGACCGGCCGCAAAGGCCCCGTGCTGATCGACATTACCAAGGATGTCACGGCGGCGAAGATCGATTACAAACCCGGCGTTTACCACGAAGAGGTCAAGGGCATCCCGAAGGTGCAGACGGACGATCTGGAGAAGATCGCAAGCGTGATCAACAGCGCAAAACGCCCCGTCATTTACTACGGCGGCGGGGTCCGTGCCGCAAATGCGTCGGACGAACTCAACGCGCTGATGGCAAAGGCGGATATCCCGTCGACCTACACCATCATGGCAGCCGGTGCTGTCGATGCGGACGATCCGCGCAATATGGGCCTGATCGGCATGCACGGCACCGTGGCGGCGAACAAAGCCATGGACAAGGCCGATGTGATGATTGCGCTCGGCACCCGGTTCAGCGACCGCGTGGCGCTCAATCCGAAAAAATTCGCAAAGCGCGCTACCAAGATCCAAGTGGATATCGACCGCAGCGAGATCAACAAGAATGTTGTCGTTGATTACAGCGTTGTCGGCGATGTCAGAGAGTTCCTGCAGCGGCTCCTTCCGCTGATCGAAGAGAACGAGCACAAAGAGTGGATCGAAGAGGTCACCGAGATGCGCCGTTCCCTCAATGCGCCGGACGACGGCGCGCTCCATCCGCAGAACATCATCCGGACCATCGGAGAGAATACCGACAAGCAGACGCTCTATGTGACCGATGTC
>JAWRJC010000006.1:0-5227 GCA_040307715.1 Clostridiales bacterium
GCGCCCGCGTCTGTACCCGACGCACGCGCTGTGGGATCTGACCGCGGAGGGCAAGACGATGCTCAAGATCACCAAGCCTGACGGCAGCGCGTACAGCGGCGGCATCATCGACGGCACGGCGACGATCAAGGCGGTGAAGGAGGGCACCGCGACACTGATCTGCCGGGCGCCGAACGGGCGCACGAAGGTGCTGACGGTCGTTATCGCGAAATAAGGAGAACCGGCAAAGCCTGAAATGAAGATACCCGGAGGCATTCTCCGGGTATCTTTTATTTTTTGCAAAATAAGGTGTGCCCGGCGTTTTATTAGGTGATATACTCCTAACTGAACCATTTTAAGAGGAGGAACATGGGCAGGAACGGGAAAGACAGAAACGCCATAGATATGATCCACGGATCTTTGGGAAACAAGATCTTTCTCTTTGCATTGCCGCTCGCGCTCACCGGCATCCTGCAGCAGTTGTTTAATGCGGCAGACGTCGCGGTCGTCGGGCAGTTCGTCGGCAAGGAAGCCATGGCGGCGGTCGGCAGCAATGCGCCGGTCGTGGGCTTGCTCGTCAATCTGTTCGTCGGCGTCGGTCTCGGCGCGAACGTCGTCATTGCCAAGTACACCGGCCGCGGAGACAAAAAGAAGGTCCGCTCGTCCGTCTATACGGCGCTGACCTTTGCGGTCGTAAGCGGTCTGGTCATGACGGGCATCGGGCAGCTGCTCATCGCACCGCTGCTCCACGTGATGGATGTCCCGCCGGAAGTCTACGGAATGTCGCTGCTTTACATGCGCATCTATCTGCTGGGCTTGCCGATCATCCTTCTGTATAACTTCCTGTCGGCGATCTTCCGCAGCCAGGGCGATACGCGCACACCGCTGCTGTGCCTGACCACCTCCGGCGTGATCAACGTCGGACTTAACCTGTTCTTCGTCCTTGTACTCGGCATGGGCGTCGAAGGCGTCGCGATCGCGACCGTCGCCGCTAACATCGTCAGTTCCTGCATGCTGCTGTTCTTCCTGTCCCGTGTCAAGGGACCGACCTCGATCCACAAGCGCGACTACCACGTCCGGGGCAGCGTCCTGAAGGAGATGCTGGCGATCGGCGTCCCGGCAGGGGTGCAGAGTACGGTGTTCTCGATCGCCAACATCGTCATCCAGTCCGCGGTCAACGGGCTGGGGGCGGATTACATGGCGGCGTCCTCCGCTGCTTTCAACGTAGAAATCTTCGCGTTCTTCATCCTGAACGCGTTCGGGCAGGCCTGTACGACCTTCATCGGGCAGAACTCCGGCGCGGGCAAATACGACCGCTGCCGCAAAGTTTTCTGGATCGCACTGGCGCAGGACCAGGCGATGACGATCGGCTTATGCGCGGTCCTCCTCGTCTTCGGGCGGCAGTTCCTGTCCGTCTTCAACGGGGATCCGTCGGTCATCGCGATCGGCTATGTCAGGCTGCTGTTCATCCTGCTGCCGGAGCCGCTCAACGTGTGCATTGAAGTGATCTCCGGCGCGATGCGCGGCTACGGCCGTTCCCTGATCCCCGCGGCGATCAGTATTTTCGGCATCGTCGGTGTACGGGTGCTGTGGGTCATGATCGTCTTCGGGCAGATCGGCACGTATGAAAGCCTGATGGCGGTCTATCCCGCCAGCTGGATCGTCACAGCTTCCTGCCTCGTGATCGCCTATGCGGTGTTCCGTAAGACGACGCTCAGCAAGTGGCGGCAGGCACAGGCAGACCGCGAGAGCGGCGCGGACAGCAAAGAAGGCGGTTTTGACGGCGTGTATGACCCGGCGCGCGCGGCGGAAGCGGCTGCGGAGAAGGCCCTTGCAGGACGGCTTCCCGAAAGACCGGCGGCGCCTGCAGCACAGACGGTGGAGACAGACCCTGTCCGGGCGGCCGAGGCGGCCGCAGAGGCTGCGCTCATGCGGAAATACCCCGGGCTCTTTGAAGGACGGTCGCACACGATCCCTAAATAGATGGCGGTCTCAGACCACAGATCCCGGATCACAGGACAAAGAGGATAAGAGCGATTCCTTGTTGCCAACAGGAATCGCTCTGTTATATTATTAAGCATAATAGTTTTACTATGCTAACATGGGGCAGAAGGCAGCCCGCACAGCAGTCGGAGCAGCCGACCGCATAGGAAAAGACCGTTATTGTGAATAGGAAAGAAGAAAGGTACAGCAAATGGGAAACTACCACCATCCGGAAATCGAGACAATGCCGCGGGAGGATCTCGAGGCACTGCAGAGCGCGCGTCTTGTCGAAGCGGTGGAGCGCGTATACAACACCGTTCCGGCATACCGCAAAAAGATGGAAGCGCTCGGCGTCGAACCCAGACACATCAAGGGGATCGATGACCTGCATCTGCTTCCGTTCATCACCAAGGATGACCTGCGCGAGGAATATCCATACGGGTTCCTCGGCACACCGCTCGACGATGTCGTCCGCATCCACTCCACATCCGGCACGACCGGGCGCAGAGTCGTCGCGTTCTATACGCAGGCGGACATTGATCTCTGGGAGGACTGCTGCGCGAGAGCGATCGTTGCGGCGGGCGGTACGGAGAAAGACGTTGTCCAGGTCTGCTACGGCTACGGTCTGTTCACCGGCGGTGCGGGACTGCACGGCGGTGCGCACAAGATGGGCGCTATGACTCTGCCGATGAGTTCGGGCAACACCGACCGGCAGCTGCAGTTCATGGTCGACCTCGAAGCGACGATCATCGCCTGCACCCCGTCGTATGCAGCGTACCTGGCTGAGAGCATCCACGAAAGAGGGCTGCGGGACCAGATCAAGCTGAAGGCCGGCATCTTCGGCGCGGAAGCGTGGACCGAAGAGATGCGCCATGACATCGAGCAGAGCCTCGGTATCAAGGCATATGATATCTACGGCCTGACGGAACTGTCCGGCCCCGGCGTTTCCTTCGAATGCGAAGCGCAGGCCGGCATGCACATCTGCGAAGATCACTTCATTCCGGAGATCATCGATCCGAAGACCGGCGAGGTGCTCCCGAAGGGTTCGAAGGGCGAACTCGTCTTCACAGCGATCACAAAAGAAGCCTTCCCGCTGCTCCGCTACCGCACCAAGGACATCACACAGCTCAACTATGAGCCGTGCGCTTGCGGCAGGACCCACGTCCGCATGCACAAGCCGATGGGCCGCAGCGACGACATGATGATCGTCAAGGGCGTCAATGTCTTCCCGAGCCAGATCGAGACCGTCCTCATGAACCAGGGCTACCCGGCGAACTACCAGATCATCGTCACCCGCGTCAAGACGAGCGACAACATCGAAGTCCAGGTCGAGATGACCCCGGAGATGTTCTCCGACAGCCTGACCGCCGTCGCCAAGAAGGAGAAAGCGCTTGTCGCCGAACTCAAGTCTATGCTCGGCATCTACTGCGACGTCAAGCTGGTCGCGCCGAAGACCATCGCCCGCAGCGAAGGCAAAGCGCAGCGTGTTATTGATAAGAGAAACCTGTATTAGGAATCGCCCAGTGCAAGGAGGAAAGAACATGAATATCCAGCAAATTTCCGTATTCCTGGAGAATCGCCCCGGCACGATGGCGGCGTTCACCAAACTGCTTCAGAAGAATGAGATCGACCTGCGCGCGCTGTCGCTGGCGGAGACGGAGAACTTCGGCATCGTCCGCGTCATCACCGACGACCCGATGCGCACTGTTCAGGTCCTGAAGGACGAGGGGTACATCTGCTCCCTGACACCGGTCATCGCCGTTGCCATCGAGGACAAACCCGGCGCACTCGTCAACCTGCTTGATACAATGGCCGATGCGGGAGTCAACCTCGAGTACACCTATGCCTTCCTCGCAAAACGCGCCAACAGCGCCTGCATCGCGTTCCGCGTGACGGACAACGAAGCAGCGAGCAAACTGCTCGCCGAAAAAGGCATCAAGACGCTGAGCCAGGAAGACCTGCCTGCGCTGTTTGAATAAGAAAGAAGGACATTATGACTAAAAAACCGTTTGTGACACTGGATAAAGTGAAGGAAATCGCAGCCGTCTATCCCACCCCGTTCCATTTGTATGACGAGAAAGGCATCCGCGAGAACGCACAGCGCGTGCAGGACGCGTTCGCCTGGAACAAGGGGTTCCGCGAGTACTTCGCCGTCAAGGCGACCCCCAATCCGTACATCCTGAAGATCTTGAAGGAATACGGCTGCGGCTGCGACTGTTCGTCCCTGCCGGAACTGATGCTGGCCAAGGAACTGGATATGCCGATCATGTTCAGCTCCAACGTTACGCCGTATGAAGAGTATCAGTTCTGCGCGGAAGCCGGCGGCATCATCAACCTCGACGACTTCACCGACGTCGAGCACATCGAAAAGGCGCTCGGCACGCTGCCGGAAGTGATGTGCTGCCGGTACAATCCGGGCGGTGTATACGAGCTTTCCAACGGACTCATGGACAACCCCGGGGATGCCAAGTACGGCATGACCGAGGAGCAGATGACCGAGGCGTTCCGGATCCTGCAGGCGAAGGGCGTCAAGGAGTTCGGCATCCACGCGTTCCTGGCCAGCAACACGGTCACCAACGACTACTATCCGCAGCTCGCGCGTGATCTGTTCACGCTGGCGGTCCGCCTGAAGAAGGCGACCGGGGTGAAGATCTCCTTCATCAATCTGTCCGGCGGTGTCGGCGTTGCCTACAAGCCGGACCAGACCCCCAATGACATCACCGTCATCGGAGCAGGCGTCCACAAGGTCTACGACGAGATCCTCGCGCCGGAAGGCATGGACGACATCGCGATCTACACCGAGATGGGCCGCTATATGCTCGGTCCCTACGGCGGGCTCGTGACGAAAGCGGTCCACGAAAAGCACATCTACAAAGAATACATCGGCGTCGACGCCTGTGCAGCCAACCTGATGCGTCCGGCGATCTACGACGCGTACCACCACATCACTGTACTGGGCAAGGAGGACGCACCGTGCGACCATGTCTACGACATCACGGGCAGCCTCTGCGAGAACAGCGACAAATTCGCCAAGGACAGAGCGCTTCCGAAGATCGAGATGGGCGATTATCTGTTCATCCATGATGCCGGCGCACACGGTTACTCCATGGGCTACCAGTACAACGCCAAGCTGCGCTCTGCGGAGATCCTGCTCCACGAGGACGGGACCTTCGACATGATCCGCCGGGCGGAAACGCCGAAGGACTACTTCGCGACCTTCGACTTCAGTGACATCATCAAAGGATTGCTCTAACAAAGCGGCTGG
>JAWRJC010000007.1:0-7874 GCA_040307715.1 Clostridiales bacterium
GCGCCCGCGTCTGTACCCGACGCACGCGCTGTGGGATCTGACCGCGGAGGGCAAGACGATGCTCAAGATCACCAAGCCTGACGGCAGCGCGTACAGCGGCGGCATCATCGACGGCACGGCGACGATCAAGGCGGTGAAGGAAGGCACCACGACGCTGATCTGCCGGGCGCCAAACGGACGAACGAAGGTGCTGACGGTGATCATTAACGAATAGGCGTGCAAGCCGACGAAGAACCCCCGGAGACATCTCTCCGGGGGTCTTTATTCGCCTTGCCTGCTGCTGCACAAAGCCTCAGCGGTGGGTCTCTTCAAAAAGATGAATGACTTCGGACCGGTTCGTGCAGCCGGTTTTTTTGAGCAGATTGCGCATGTGGAACTTGACCGTGTTTTCCGAGATGAAGAGCGATTCCGCGATTTCCTTGTTCGTCAAACCGTTCGTGACAAGCGCAACGAGTTCGGCCTCCCTGGCGGAAAGATCGAACCGGGCGGCAAATGCCTGCACCCGCTCCTGCGCGGAGGCGGCGGGCTGCATGTAGAGATTCTGGAACAGATAGAAGAACAGGAAGACGCACAGGACGAACAGGGCGGCGATCAGCGAAACGAGCGCGATCGGGTGGGCTTTGAGCAGGATCCCGATCTCTGTGCCGGCAGCATCTCCAAGCCTGCCGAAGAGGAGCCCCAGAGGTGCCAGAAAGAGCAGGTGTCTATACTGGGCAAAGTCGATGAACAGAATGACGCGGTAGACCGCGTAAAACCCGAAGAACGTGTATCCGAGGATCCGCAAAAGCACATCAATCTCCGGGTGACCGCCGGCTGTGATCGTAAAGAACGGGAAGCAGAGAGCGGCCATGCAGAGAACGGCGCCCGCAGCTCTTTTTTTGTCATTGACCAGCCCGGCAACAAGGAGCCCGACTGCATAGAAGGCGCGGGACAGTTCCAGGCTGACAGAACTGGCGTCGACGTCGGCAATTGGGAAATACGTGCCGGCGCTGTTGATACAGCTCAGGAGAAAGACGGCAAGCCCTGCGATGACAAGCAGCCTGTGCGGCTGATCGCTACAGCCCGGGGCAGATGTTTCAAAAGCAGGGACGTTCGTGCCGCCGGGAAACCCTCTGGCGGCGACAAGAATGACCAGCACGACCATGACAGCATACCCCGCAAAAACCGCGGCGGCATGCAGGAATCGCCCTTCTTCCGGCAGAGAGAGCAGGAAGGAACAGATGCTCCCAAAGGCATAGGAAGCACCAAAGATCAGGCCGGCTCTGTTGACGGGTGCTCTCTCACATAGAAACGTGAGATAGCAGCCTGCGATCATGCCGAAAAGAAGATTCATCCCTAGTCCGAAGACGAGAACGACAGGACCGGAGGCCGAAAGCCGGGCCAGGCATGCCAGCGTGAAGCCGATCACGGTCAGGAGAATGAACTGCGCGGACCGGCCGGAAGGCAGCTGGCGTTTTTCGTTCCATGCATAGAAAAACAGTCCTGCTGCCTGGAACAGATAGCCGATCACCTCGGAGAACAGATCGACCTGAGCGGCAGGATAGAAGTCCTGCAGCCGGTACGTCCAGGAGAGGAAACTGCTTCCGGTCCATAAAAAGGAGAGCCCGATCAGGCACAACAGAAGAAAAATAATCCTGTTACGTTTCGCGTTTGCCATTTGGACAGATGTCGCCGTGCAGATTGGGCGATTCCTCCTTTACAGGTTAAGTGTAAGCGAGAACCGCAATCATTTCAAGGAATCAGAAGCAGGGATGGGCACCTACCCCAAAACTACCCTGTTGCCGAAATCGGTCGGAAAGTATCATCAAAGTGAAAAAGTATATCCGCGGATACTGGAGGGAAGGAAAGACAGCCATGAAGAAGAGAACGCTATCCCGGATCGCGGCGGTCCTCTTAGCCGTTGCGGTGACCGTCTCACTGATGCCGCTGCCGGCATTTGCCGCAGAAGAACTGCAGGAGAACGGAGAACAGATCGAGGAGCAGGATGCTGCGGAAGAATCTCCCGCGGGGCAGACTGACGCGGAAGAAGAAACCGCTGTGCCCGGTCAGGAGGCAGCGGATGAGACAGCAGCGGATGCGGCGGCACCAGGACAGGAACCTGCAGATGCTCCGGCTCCGGAAGAAGAATCAGTGTCTGAACCGAGCGCAGGTACGATGCCGCTCACGCTGGTCGGCAGCAGCATCCCTGTCACGGCGATGACCCATCTTGCAGACGGCAAGCAGGCGGTCTATGTTTCTTTCAAAGTGAAGAACAATTCCTCGGAAACGCTCGAGGATGTTACGCTCGTGGAATCGCCGGAGTTCACAGCCATAGACAGATACGGGACCGAATACGAATGGACGCCGTATTCGGTGAACAACTTCAGATACGACAGTTCAGGTGCCCACGAGGTGGAGAACGCAGAAGCGAACTACTTCGGATACGACATTGCTCCCGGCCAGACCGCGACGTTCTGGCTTGTTGTACGGACCGACAGCCTCGCCGCGGGCAGCTACACCCATAAGATCAAGCTTGGGAGAAAAGAGGAGCGCTGGTGGACAGATGACGAAGGTTATTCGAACAGAGAAGTTTATGTGGCAGAGACGTACACGGATGGCATCACAGTCAATCTTCTCACGTACAACGCGCCGGTAAAGATCAGCGTCGGGAAATTCGTGTTTCCCTTCTCTGTTACACAACAGAACGTGCTCGACCTAGGCACTTACGATCTCTCTTCTTATAACGCCTATGATCTCTATAACGATATCGCCAACTATACCATCGGCATCAAGAATGTCAGTACGGCGAACGACCCGTATGCGGGGACAGTCCCGAATGCCGTTTTCTTCTATCATCTTGAGTATGAAGGAAGTCCATACAACCAAAGCCCGGTATCGAATGCAAGCCTCTGGGACGATTCGTACCTGCATACTGTTGGGCCGGATGCAATCCAGGAGATTGGATTGAGAGTCAAGCCGGAGGACTGGGTCGAGGGAACCTATACCGGCAATCTCGTCATCAGTCCCAGCCCGGCGAAAATCACCGTGAACGGCGGGAGCGTAGCATGCGATGAGTCCAGAGCGCTCGTAAAGGTGCCGTTCAAAGTGACCTTCACCGGCAGGAACCCGAATCTCCCGGATGCGCCGGCGGGGCTCACCGCAACTGCGGGCAACGGCCGGGTCGAGCTTTCCTGGAACGTGCCGATGACAGCGGACGGCGAGCCGTACACGAGCGATTACTGTGTGTACAGACGGGAAGGCACCGAGACCGAGACCGACTGGAAAAAGATCGACTGGACCAAATACGAAGATCTGTACGCGAACACGACAGATCCCTTCTTTGTGGATGACTCCGCAGAGAACGGGAAGACGTATTCTTACGTTGTCTTTGCGGGGGGATCGCCGCGTCACGGGTATCCGAGCAATGCGGCGACGGCGGCACCATCGGAGTCTGCCGGTGCTGTCAAACTCAGCGCACCGATTTTCTCTGCCTATCCTGAGATGGAAAGCGTGGAACTGACCTGGCATCTGCCGGAAAACAGCATCTATAACCCAACGCACGGCAGCGGCGAGGGCGTGATTGACCACTTCAATATTTACAGGAACGGCAAACTCTATGCGCAGGTCGACCGCAGCGCGGTGATCGACAACTCGCACTGGGATTCCAATGTGTTCACGGGAGAAACCTATTATGTTTACGACTTCGACTGGGAATACAATGTCAGCGTCGAGCCGCAGGTGGTCTACGCATGGCAGGTCGCCGCGGTCGACATGGAAGGGAACGAAGGCTATCTCTGTACAGCGCAGGACGTTGCGGCAAAGACGAGGGTTCCGGTTCTGGACAGCCATAATGTGGGCTGGTACAGCGATTACACATTTGACGACAATGGATATAACGGCCTTTATTTCGACCCGGCGCTGACGGGGAGTGAAGGAAGCGGTCTCAAGCTTGGCGTGTGGTCGAGCACTGAGTATGGCAGCAGCATCACGACGCTCAAAATCACGAGACGGGAAGGTGATAATGGAGAAGAAACGGTTCTTGCGGAAGCAACGCCAATGAACTACGTGAACGGCGGGACGGAATATGACTGGATCGACGGTACTGTGCAGAAAGGAAAAACGTACACCTATACGGTCACAGGCTCCGTCGGTGCAAGGGAGAAGACCAATTCCTATTCGTTCGCGGTGAAGATTCCTGCAAACAATTCGGAAGAGTTGCTCTCCTACGACGGTCCGAGCGTCACGTATTCGCTGAAGGAAAGCGGCACCACGCCGACGCTTGAGCTTTGGAGAGCGGCCGGCTCTTCCTACAAAATCTACAGAAACGGAGCGCTCGTGAAGAGCTATCCCCAGTCCGACGAATCTGCTATGGTGACATGGTCAGACACACCGGCGGAGGACGGAACCTACATTTATCAGGTGGAGCGGATCACGAACGGGGTGGCCGTCCCGGGCAGTGCGCACACGTTCGTGAAAGACACCTCTCCGACAGATGAAAGTACGCTTCCGCAAAAGCCGGGCGCGCCGGCGCTGACCGCGAGACTGTGCGAGGGAACGGTCGTCTTTTCGATCGTGCCTTCCGCGGAGGGCGGCGAAGCAGACGGGTATTACCTCTATCGGACAGACAACGGGGAATACAATGAATGGCAGTGGACATACGGCGACGGGACAAGAGGGGAGGATTATCCGTGGTACGCAGCGGGGCGATATACCAGACTTTCGTCCGACAAGACCTCGTACAATGACACCAATGTGAACTGGAGTGGGTATGACGGCTGGGACGAAGCGAGCCAGCAAAGCATTTACACCCAGAAGGAACACAAATGGTGGATCGTCGCCTATAACGAAGTGGGAGTCAGTGCGCCTTCTCAGATTGTGACTTACGCGGATGCGCCTGTCGCAGACGGCGAAGGGTACGAGGCGCCGAAGAACGGAGATACCGAGGCACCCGGCAAGCCGGCGATCACGAATGCATGGATGAGTTTTGAAGACAATGTTTACCCGTACGATACGACATTTGATCCGACCAGGGGCAACCTTAATGCGTATCTGAACTATACGTGGACGGAATCGCTGACAGGCGGCGGTGCCGACAGGTTCAATATTGAGTATATCACGCCGGATGGGTACACAGGTCACGGGGTGGCTTATCTGTACAACGGAATGTCCCATAAAGACGGCGTCACCCTTCCTTATGATACGGGAGATCATACCATCAGGGTCAGTGCCGTGAATGAAATCGGGGAGAGTGAGTACGACGAGGTGACGATCCGGACATACGGCATTCCGCGGCTCAGAGTCAAGGACGCCGCTGCGGGTACGGTGGAAGTGCGGTTCACCGCACCGGAAGATGACAACGCCGTTGTGACCGCATACAGGATAGATAGAAGGAGCCAATACGGACTGTGGGGTACTGTTGATACCGTTGCTCCTTCTTCGCTCACGACTGCCGACGGACAGGACGGACAGTTTTATATCTACACTGACAACAGCGCAAAGGAAGGCGGCACTTATTTCTATCGAGTGACCGCAGTGTGCGCCGACGGAATCGACAGAACATCTGCAGAACGGGAAATCACTTCGCAGGGAACCGCATCCGCGCTGACTGCTCCGTCCGGGCTGCAGGCAACAATCAGAGACGGCGGGATCTTCCTGGAGTGGCAGGCGCCGGCGGAAGGAAACGTCGATCACTATGAGTGCTGCATGACTGAAGACGGCGAATCAGAGGGATTCACCTTTGAACTGACTGACAGTAATGCGACCTCCGCGGTTTATCCAAACGGGTACTGGTCGGAAGGACAGACGCAAACGCTCAAGGTGCGTGCTGTGAACAGCGCAGGAGAAGGTCCGTGGAGCGAAGAAATCACGATTGCCATCACCGGAAACGCACTGCATGGGATGACGCAGGAGGCTCCGCCGAAGAGGATTTCGCTGCAGGCAACGCCGGGAGACGGACAGATCACCCTCAACTGGTACCGGGCGCCGCTGGAACGCGATGAGTACGGCGTGACCAGCGGGGAAGCGATGTACTACATCCTGCAGAAGACCCGGATGCCGGATGGTCTGGATGAGGAGCAGGACTCCAGCGAAATCATGATCAAAGCGGATCCGCAGAAGAATCCGTCCGTTCCCTATGAGTACATCGATACGGATGTGGAGAACGGCCGGGTGTACAGATATGTGATCATTCCCACGAACTCAGCAGGATCCATGTATCCGGAATACTATTCCTACGCCACTCCAAACGGTCCGTCAGCAACAGACCGGGCGGTCGAAGAACTCACAGCGCTTGCGGAGAGCCTTCCGGATCCCGCGGATGTCTCGCCGGATGACGAAGCAGTCATCAAGACCATCGAGGAAATCTGGGAAGCGTTGCCGGAGGACGTCAAAGAAGAACTGCCGGACGAAGTGAAAGAGAAGATCGAGGGCGTCATCGAAGCCCTGAATGATCTTGCTGAACGGGAAAAATATGCGGAAATCATCGCCCCGGTACAGGCACTGATCGATGCCCTGCCGGAGCCTTCCGCTGTGACACTGGAAGATGAAGAACAGATCCGGGCAGCGAGAGAGGCCGTCATGCAGCTCGATCCGGCTGCCCGGAAATATCTCAGCAAGAGCAGACTGCTCGCCGATGAGGCGGCGCTTGCGGCGCTGATCAAAGAACGGGATGACAGAGCAGCGGCAGATGCGGTCGCGGCGCTGATCGCGCAGATCCCGTCGCCGGGCGAAACGATCACACTGGAGGATGGGCCCGCGATCGACGCGGCCAAGGCCGCTTACGATGCTCTGACAGATGACCAGAAGGGATATCTGCCGGAGAACGCGGATTACAAACTGGCTGCGGCGGTGGCCGCGCTGAAAGAACTGCGGAAAACGGATCTCGCGGATGCAAGAATCCAGGCACTGGATATGCCGTATACCGGCGCTGCTGTGCTGCCGGATCTGACCGTGACGGTCGAGAAGGACGGGGAAACGGTCACTTTGCAGTACGGTGCCGATTATTTCATCGAAGCCATTGATAACAATATAGAAGTCGGCACGGCGCAGATTACGCTGGCTGGTATGGGCGACAACTGCAAAGGCAGCAAGTCCGTGACATTCCGGATCGTGCCGGCCCATCTCGGCGGGCTGGACGGCGGACCGGCAGCGGTCATCGATGCGATTCCGGATCAGACCTACACCGGGGAAGCGCTTACGCCTGCCGTGACACTCAGACGCACTGTTGACGGCCGGGAGACCGTACTCGTGCAGGGTGAAAGAGGAGAAGCCGGGACAGACTATTACGTGGAGTACAGGCAGAATACCGGAATCGGGACGGCGCGGGTCACGGTCACCGGGCAGGGGAACTACTGCGGGGTGATCACCGGGACGTTCCGGATCGCGCCGATCGACATCACGAATTCCCCCGAGGTGACCGTCACGGGGATCGAGCCGGAGTACCGGTACACCGGGAAGGAGATCAAGCCGGCACCTCTGTCCGTCATGTTCGGGCAGCAGCCGCTCCTCGAGGACACGGATTATACGGTCAGCTATCAGAACAATGTCAACGCCGGTACGGCAAAGGTGATCATTACCGGGAAGGGGATTTATGCCGGTACGGTCACGAAGACCTTCAAGATCACAGGAAAGCCCTGCAATATCAAGAACCTGTGGGCGAGCCAGCACGATGTCGGCCGGGTTAAATTCAAATGGACGAAAGAGTCTTCCTTCACGCCGGCAGGATGGGAGGTACACTACCGCACCAAGAAGATCGGCGGCGGCAGCTGGAGCGGATGGACGCAGAAGTCGTTCAGCGCGTCCACATATGAATACTGGTGTCCTGTGAAAGCGGACTATGTCGTGGAGATCCACGCAAGAGCCAAGGGCGACACGTCCTGGAGCCAGGGCATCATCAC
>JAWRJC010000008.1:0-9158 GCA_040307715.1 Clostridiales bacterium
CGCGGACTGGAGCGGGTGTATAAAGATCCTGACCCGAATCTGATGCGTACAGGATTCCCGCTGGCATATCAATTTGAGGACGAAACAATATTTCGTGATGCCGGTGTGATCGATGTCCGAAAACGGCTGGATGAGATGGACAAACCGTGCCAATCATCCCGGCCATCGCAATTTCATCCGGAACAATTGCGCCACAAGACAGCTTGCGGGATCAAGGTGCGTTCAAAGTCGGAGGTGATTCTTTCGAATTCCTATTACGCGCGGGACATCCCGCAGGAGTATGAAAAGGAGCATCTGATCAACGGGGCTTTGTTGCGGCCGGACTTCACATTATGGTCAGCGAGAGACCACCGGGAGATCCTTTGGGAACACTTCGGGATGATGCACGAAGCAGCGTACCGGGAACAAATGATTTGGAAACTTGCACAATACCAGCAGGCGGGGTATCAGCCGGGACACAATTTGATTCTGACCTTTGATGACCGGGACGGCAATATCGACAGCCTTATCATCGAGAGGATTTTGGATGTCTGGTTTTAGGACTATCTGTGCTGCGGGCGACGGAACTGTGTGATGATGAACCGGATGAGCCGGCCGGCTGCAACAGCCAGGCATCCGCCGCCGAGGAAGACCAGCAGCAGTTCCGCCAGATAGGAACCGTGCAGAAAGGTCAGTACCGCTTCGGATGCGAGATATACAGCGAACAGAACCGCCATCCGGATGAGGTGGCGTTTCTGAGTTTCTCTGCGCCAGGGCAAAAGAACTCCGACCAGAAACAGTCCGATCCCGAAGAGAAACAGATCGCTTTCTCCATATATGAACCATTCCGGGAA
Source organism: Clostridiales bacterium (assembly GCA_040307715.1). GTDB lineage: Bacteria > Bacillota > Clostridia > Peptostreptococcales > Anaerovoracaceae > RUG13615. The sequence goes on from JAWRJC010000008.1 coordinate 834, forward strand.
TACGTTGAGCACCTGCATCATCCTCTCTGCCGTCGATATTTGTCTTATATTCTTATTTTAGCAGATACGTCCGGAAAAGAGCTGTCCGGTCGATAAAATGTCGCGAAGGAAGTCCCGTTTTTGAGAGTTTTCAGACTTTAAGAATCGCCCTTGACGGTGTCCGCGGCGGGCTGTATAATGGCTTCGTTACGTTATCGCTTTAGCGCGCTAACGCGATGAAATAACAGAGCCGGGATCCACCGGCGAAATCCGTTGGGAAATGTGGTATACTAAATGTTACATCGCCTGATGATCTGCCCGGATGAAGCGGCAGGGCGATTCCGCAGAAAGAAAGGACATGACACATGATCACCAAGAACAGCCTCCGCCCCGAAGAGATGCTGGCATTCGAACTGCGAGGCCTCTATGAGAGCTTCGGCTATACGACCTTCAAAATGAACAAGTTTGAAGAGTACAGTTTTTATGCCAACAACAAGGACTTCCTCGCGGGCGACCGCATCCTCACGTTCACCAACCTGGACGGCCGGCTGATGGCCCTCAAGCCCGACGTGACCATGAGCATCATCAAGAACACGGACGTTGCCGCGGGGGATGTCCGCAAGTTCTATTACAATGAAAACGTCTACCGGGAGAACCGCAACAGCACGACCTTCCGGGAGATCCCGCAGATCGGCCTCGAGTGCATCGGCTCGCTGTCCGACATGGATATCGCGGAGGTGCTGATCCTCGCCGGCGAAACACTGCAGATGGTCGATCCGGCGTACCGGCTGACACTGTCGGAGATGGCCTTCGTCGAGGAAGCGCTCACCGGGCTCGGCCTGCACGGTGACCTCTACGTGCATCTTCTCAACCTGATCCGCCGCAAAAACCCGGACGGCATCCGTAAGGTGGCCGGCGCAGCGGAACTGCCGGCGGAAGACATCGACATGCTCTGCGCGCTGACGGGACTGTACGGCGATGTGCAGCAGACGATCGAAAAAGCGCGTGCATGGGTGCGGACGGACAGCCAGGCCGAAGCGCTCAGCCGGGTCAGTGAACTCTGCGCGGTGCTCGCGAAGAACGGCATGGCGGACCGGGTCCAGCTCGATCTGTCTATGGTCAACGACATCGACTATTACAACGGCATCATCTTCCGCGGCCATATCCCCGGGATCGCGGGCAGCGTCCTCGGCGGCGGCCAGTACGACCGGGCGATGAAGGTGTTCGGCAAGCGCGGCGGCGGCATCGGTTTCGCGCTGTACCTCGCAGAGCTGGAGCGTCTGGGAGAATCCGCCGGGGAAGACAGCGAGATGCTCACCATCGCACTGCCCAAAGGCAGACTCGGCGACCAGGTGTACCACACGCTGGAAAAGGCCGGTTATGAATGCCCTGCATACAATGACAACAACCGCAAGCTGATCCTCGAGAACAAGGAACGCAATGTCCGCTACATCCTGGTCAAGCCCAGCGATGTTGCGGTCTATGTCGAGCACCGGGCAGCTGACATCGGCATCGTCGGCAAGGACATCCTGCTCGAGACTGAGCCGGATGTCTACGAACTGATGGATCTTGGCATCGGCAAGTGCCGGATGTGCGTAGCGGCCAAGGAAGGCTTTGCGGATGACCGCAAGCACACGCTGCGCGTGGCGACGAAGTTCGTCAACGTGGCCAAGGCACACTACCGCGAACAGGGCCGCGACATCGAGATCATCAAGCTCAACGGCAGCATCGAACTCGGCCCGGTCCTCGGGATGAGCGACGTTATCGTCGATATCGTGGAGACCGGTACGACGCTGAGAGAGAACGGCCTTGCGGTCATTGAGGAATTCAAGGATATCAGTGCCCGCCTGATCTGTAATAAGACCAGTTTCAAATTCAAGAATGAAGACATCCGCCGTGTTGTCCGCGCGCTGAAGGCGCCGCAGGAAGACGGCGAAGCATAGGACGGATAAGAAAGGAAGAACAGCAGGACCCATGAGCAGGTTTTTCGACCCCAAATACGAGAGCCTCGAGGCATACACCCCCGGCGAACAGCCGAAGGACAACGTCCTCCTGAAACTCAATACGAACGAGTGCCCGTACCCGACCAGCCCGAAGGTGCTGGCTGCCATCGAGGCGGAAAAAGCGTTCCGGCTGTATCCGGATCCGACGAGCAGCCGTGCCGTGGCTGCCATCGCCGCGTACTATGACCTGGACGAAGATCAGGTCGCGGTCGGCAACGGATCCGATGAGATCCTGGCGTTTGCCTTCATGGCTTACGGCAGAAAGATCTGCTACCCGTCGATCAGCTACGGGTTTTATCCGGTGTTCAGTCAGGTGTTCGGCTGCGATGCGGAGGAGATCCCGCTGACGGAGGATCTGCGCATCGACCTCGACGATTACATGGACAAAGACCGAACCGTCCTGATCGCCAACCCGAACGCGCCGACCGGTATCGCGCACCCGCGCGCGGCGATCGAGCAGCTTGTCTCCAAAGACCCGGACCGGCTCGTCATCGTGGACGAGGCATACGTGGATTTCGGCGCTGAGTCGTGCGTGCCGCTCATCAAAAAATATGACAACCTGCTCGTCGTCCAGACGATGAGTAAGTCGAGAAGTCTGGCAGGCATGCGCATCGGCATGGCGATGGGCAGTGCGGCGCTGATCCGGGACCTCAATACCATCAAGTTCAGTTTCAATCCGTACGACCTCTCCCGCGAAGCCATCGCGGCTGCCGCGGCTGCCATGGAGGACACGGCGTACTTCGAGGAGACCCGCGGGAAGATCATCGCTGCCCGGGAGCGGTTCACGAAGGACATGCAGGCGCTCGGCTTCGAGGTCCTGCCCTCCTGTGCGAATTTCGTTTTCGCAAAGACCGGGAGCGAGTACTTTCACGCGATGCGGGCGGAAGGCATCATCCTCCGGCATTTCGACAAAGACCCGATCCGCGACTGGGTCCGCATCACCATCGGCACGGAGGAGCAGATGGACCGGCTGACCGGCGCCACAAAGGCATGGCTCGCCGCGCAGAAGTAGTTTGGCGGACGGCCGTCCGCAGCAGATAAAGGAGTTACTATGAGAAGTATCAACGCATCCAGAAAAACCGGCGAGACAGACATCGAGCTGTTCCTCAACCTGGACGGCACCGGCCTGTATGAGATCCGCACGGAGTGCGGGTTCATGAAACACATGCTGGAATTGTTCACGCGGCACGGCGGATTTGACCTCAACATCCGCTGCGAGGCGGACTACTACGTGGACGACCACCACGCGGTAGAGGATATGGGCATCGTGCTGGGCAAAGCATTCAAGGAAGCGCTCGGCGACAAGCGCGGCATCCGCCGGTACGGCAGCATGCTCCTGCCGATGGACGAAGCGCTCGTGATGGCCGCCTGTGACATCAGCGGCCGCGGCACGCTTGTGTACGACCTTACGCTGAAAGATAAAGTCGGGACATTCGACACCGAACTCGTCAAGGAGTTCTTCCTGGCGTTCACCCGCGAGATGGGACTGACTCTGCATATCAGGCAGATCAGTGGCGAAAATACGCACCACATCATCGAAGCGGCGTTCAAAGGCGTGGCAAGAGCGCTGAAGGACGCAGTCGCCGTAGAAGGCGATGAGATCCCGTCGACGAAAGGACTGCTGTAATGATTGCTGTGATCGACTACGGTGTGGGCAACCTGTTTTCCCTTACCGCTTCTCTCAACTATATCGGTGCGGATGTGACCGTGACCGCGGATAAAGACGTTCTCCGGGCGGCGGACAAGATGATCCTGCCCGGCGTCGGCGCGTTCCGGGATGCCAGAGAAAAACTCTTCGCGACCGGCCTCGTCGACACGCTGTACGAGCAGGTGGATGCAGGCAAACCGTTGCTTGGCATCTGCCTCGGTATGCAGATGCTCTTTGACAAGAGCTATGAGTACGGCGAATGGGACGGCCTCGGGCTCATCCCCGGCAAGGTGCGGTTCATCGAGACGGACCTCAAAGTCCCGCAGATCGGCTGGAACAGCATCACGATCAAAGAGGACCCGCTGTTCAAATACACGAAGAACGGCGATTACGTGTACTATGTCCACAGTTACTGCGCGACCGAGTGCGAGGCGGACACGATCGCCGTGTCGGACTACCACGTGCCCATCACCGGCGCGGTGCACAAGGGCAATGTCTGGGGGACGCAGTTCCACCCGGAGAAGAGCGGCAGCGTCGGGCTCGGCATGCTGCGGGCTTTCAATGAACTCTAGGAATCGCTTTGCGGCGCGCGCCGCAGTCATCAGGAGAAAGATATGAAGATATTCCCGGCCATCGACCTGCGCGGCGGCAATGCCGTCCGCCTGTACCAGGGCGACTACGAGCAGGAAACGGTATACAGCGACGATCCGCGCAAGGTGGCGGAAAGCTTCCGCGCGGCAGGTGCGCGGTATCTGCACATCGTGGATCTCGACGGCGCCAGAGACGGAGAACTCGTCAATACGGACGTGATCCGGTCCATCATTGAGGATCTGGACATGTACGTGGAAGTCGGCGGCGGCATCCGCGACGAGGAGCGGATCCGCCAGTACCTCGACATGGGCGTCAGCCGCGTCATCCTTGGCACGATCGCGCAGAAAGATCCGGCTTTTGCGGCCGCCATGGCGCAGAAATACCGCGAAAAGATCGCGGTCGGCGTCGACGCCAGAGACGGCAAGGTCGCCGTCAACGGCTGGAAGGAGATCACAGACAAAGACAGTTATGAACTCTGTGAGGAAATGGCGGCGGCAGGCGTCAAAGCCATCATCTACACGGATATTTCGAAGGACGGCGGTCTGACCGGCACCAACATGGCGGCATACGAACGTCTGTCGAAGATCGAAGGGCTGAAGGTCACCGCGAGCGGCGGTATTTCCTCGGAAGAGGAGCTCAGGCAGCTCGCCGGCATGGTCGACGCCGCGATCCTCGGGAAGGCCATTTACGCAGGCCGGCTCGATCTGGCGCAGTGCGTCGCGATCGGCGGCCCGCAGGAATAGAAGAACTGAATAAGGCAGCGGAAGACTCCGTTCCGGGACAATTGCGAGCCGCCGGCACTTAGCGACCGGCTTTGCTTTGCGAAGACGGAGCTTAGTACCGCTGCGGGCGAGCATTAGCGGGAGCGAGTCCCCGGAACGGAGCCTTCCGCTGCACATATACGGAGCATTTTATGATCACCAAACGCATCATCCCGTGCCTGGACATCCGGGACGGCAAAGTCGTCAAAGGCAGGAATTTCGAAGGCGTCCGCGACGTCGCCGATCCGGTCGAGATGGCGGCATTCTACAACGAGAGCGGTGCCGACGAGCTGGTCTTCTACGACATCACCGCCAGCTTCGAACAGCGCAGACTGTTCACCGACATCCTGACGAAGGTCGCTTCGCAGATCTTCATCCCGCTGACCGTCGGCGGCGGTATCAATACGATCGACGATTTCGACCGCGTCCTCAAATGCGGCGCGGACAAAGTCAGCGTCAACAGCGGCGCGATCCGCGATCCGCACCTCATCGAGGAAGGCGCGAAGAAATACGGCGACCAGTGTGTCGTCCTGTCCATGGACATCAAGCGGGTGGACGGCAGTTATCATTTGTTCGCCAAGGGCGGCCGTGAGGATACCGGGATCGACGCGCTGCAGTGGACCGTGGACGGTGTGAACCGGGGCGCCGGGGAGCTTGTGGTCAACAGCATCGACACCGACGGCGTCAAAGAAGGGTTTGACCTCGAACTGCTCGACGAGATCGCAGCGCGTGTCAATGTGCCGATCATCGCGAGCGGCGGCGCCGGCAAAATGGAAGATTTCGCGGAACTGTTCAAGCACCCCGGCATTGACGCGGGACTGGCGGCGAGCATCTTCCACTTCAAAGAAGTCGCCATCCGCGACCTGAAAGAATACCTGCGCGGCGAGGGCGTGGAAGTGCGCCTGTAGCGGAGCGATTCCGAAAATCGATCTTGGGAATACGAAAGAAAGGACGATCTCAACATGAGCATGCTGATCAATAAAGACAATCTGAATCAGGTGAAATTCGACGGAAAGGGGCTCATCCCCGCCATCGTGCAGGACCTGTACACCAACGAAGTGCTGACCCTCGCGTACATGAACGAAGAGAGCCTGCGCATCACACTGGAGGAAGAGCGTACCTGTTTCTGGTCGCGCAGCCGTGAGAAACTGTGGCGCAAAGGGGAGGAGAGCGGCAACGTGCAGCACGTGGTCAGCGTAACGGCGGACTGCGACTTCGATGCACTCGTCGTGCGCGTCATCAAGGAAGGCCCTGCCTGTCACACCGGAGCGGAGAGCTGCTTCCACAATCCTCTCGCTGCGAGCGAAGAGACGGGCGACTTCACGATGAAGGGACTTTACGAACTCATTGAAGGCCGCAAGACCGATCCGCAGGAGGGCAGCTACACGACCTATCTGTTCGAGAAAGGGATCGACAAGATCCTGAAGAAGATCGGCGAGGAATCGACCGAAGTCATCATTGGCGCCAAGAACAGCAAGGAGGAAGCGGTCTACGAGATCGCGGATCTCGCATATCATGTGATGGTCATGATGGCCGAACTTGGCATCCCGCTCACCGACGTGACGAAGGAACTGGCAAAACGGCACGTCATCGACCACAAGGTCAAGCAGGAAACCATGAGGTAGTGCCGAAAGTACATAAAAACAACATTGTGCAAAGCGATTTCTAGTATAAAAGTACTAGAGAAATAGTACAAAACGGGAAAAAATGAGAAAGCCGAGGGATTATTTTCCCCGGCTTTTTCTGATAAAAAACAATTGTAAAGTTGATAAGGCTTTTGGTTGGTGGCCGTATTATCGACTTGCTCTGCGCCTTGCAAGTGCCGCGGCTTTCCCCTGGACAGTGAGCTTGCGGTCTCCCCTTGTAAGGCACCCGGATTCACGGAAGCGATCTTCCTGATGATAAATGATATGATAAAACCGGCGCCGGAACAGCGCCGGTTTTATTATTCGGATTGAGCGGTTTTATGCCATCCCCATGATCTTCTGCACGAGTTCGATCCGGTTGTGGACATCCAGCTTGCGGTAGATGTTCTGGAGGTGATTTTTCAGTGTGTTCGGGCTGATCGAGAGGAGTTCGCAGATCTCTGTTGAGGGGATGCCCGAAAGGATCAGTTTGAGCGTTTCGACCTCCCGGTGGGTCAGCGTGTATTCGTACAGCAGGCGCTCGTTGTTGGGGAGTTTTTCCGTCAGCACATTGCGGCTGTCGCGCGTCAGCCGGTACAGCGCCAGCGCCAGATGCGGCTTGATGACATCGAGGATCTCCGCGGCGCGCGGCGGGAAATCCCCGCTTTCGGGATAGTTGTGAAAAGCCGCGATGCCGAGGAATTCCCCTTCGTAGTAAAGGCACAGATTGAGTCCGTACCGCCAGTTGTTGCGTTGGTTCACGCCCTGGAAAAACTGGCTGTTGCGGTCCGATTCCGTTAGGAAGTCGTCGTCCGAGATCACGATGCTCTCATTGAGCGAGTACGCCCATGCCAGATGGTCGTCGCTTTTCAGGTTGGCGTATTGCTGCTTGACCGCCAGTGACAGGTTGTAGCCGACAGGGTCGGGGACACGTTCTTTGAAGTCGTTGGCAGTAAAAAAACTCGCGCAGTCGAAAGGGAATGCGTGATGGATGCTGTCGAGAAACTCCTGCCGCAGTTCCCTGTGCGTCGAGGAACTGTTCAGTTTGTATATCAAGTCTGTCACGATGATCCAGTCAACATTTGCTAATCGCGGCATCAAATACCTCCTTATCCCTCCTGCGCGGGATCATTTGGCCGGATGCCCGCTAAAACAGAGAGAACGATATTTCCTGGACACTTTGTGAAAACTCGCTCGTTTGATGGTTGGTGGTCACCGTCCGCGGTTCCGCAGGACGGTTCTTTGTGAAAATATTATACTATTATTTTGTTTCCTGTGCAAAGGCATTTAGGTGTCAGATCTGTCTGCGGAGAAGCGGCAGACAACTACAGGGAATTCTCATATTTTGGAAATTTGAAGGTTTCGTGAAGATTGACCGGCATTCATTGACGCGCCCCCGGGGGAGACCGTACACTTGGTAAGTAATCAAAAGGAGAGAGTTTATCATGATTGAATTTTGTAGAACAAGCGCCACAACAAGACAGGGTCAGATCAAGCTCGGCTTGCTCTTTTCCATCCTGTTCATCTGTGCGGCGGTCATCGGCATGACCGTGTTCGTACAGCCCTACGCAGTCTTCGCGACGGGCGAAAAAGTGGCGGATCCGTGGGTAGTCAGCGTGGACGGCACACCGGTCGCAGTGGTCGACAGCGAAGAGGCCGGCGAGGCGGTCGAAACAGGTCTGCGTATGCATTACGCGGGCGGGGACTTCGAAGCGCAG
>JAWRJC010000009.1:0-26427 GCA_040307715.1 Clostridiales bacterium
CACCGTGTTTTTTGTACTCAAAAACAAAACCGGCAACGACACCCCGCTTTGTCAGGCCCGCAGGACCCGCTGACGGTGCGGTTTTGCGAAAAAAGATTGCGAAACCGCACAAAATATGGTATTTTCCAAGGGTAGATTAAAAGGGAGTAGCGGCAGGCGCCGCGGGGAACACGCCCGGAACGGGCGGCAAAGCGATTCTCCACCGCCCTGTAGTGAAGCGCGTCAGTACGGCCCATAAAGGCAGCATAGCCCGGCGGACCCGCGCCACTTGAAACAGCGAGACTTTTAAGACGGTGTTTGCCGTCTTGAGAGTCTTTTTTAAAACCTGCGGCCGGCCGCAGACGGATATTACAAGGGAGAAAGCAAATGCAAATACAGGAAAGCACTGCCGGAACCGGCAGCGGGAACGGCAAGTCCTTGAAAAAGACTTACTATGACAAGACCCCCGTGGAAACACTCCACGATTTCGGCTCGCGCCGCGAAGGGCTGCGTGAAGACGAAGCCGCGGCCAACCGCGAAAAGTTCGGCCGGAACAAACTGCAGGAGGAAAAGCGCAAAGGACTGCTGGCGGTCTTCGCTGACCAGTTCAAAGACCTGCTGGTCATCATCCTGATCGCCGCCGCGCTGATCTCGTTCCTGACGGGTGAGCGTGCCAGCACGATCGTCATCATCACCGTGCTGATCATGAACGCCATCCTCGGGACCGTGCAGTATTTCAAAGCGGAACGGTCACTGGAGAGTCTGAAAAAACTGTCCTCCCCGGAGGCCAAGGTCATCCGGGACGGTGTACAGAAAGTCATCGACGCGGAAGATCTCGTCTGCGGCGACATCATCACACTCGAGGCCGGCGACATCATCCCCGGCGATGCCCGCATCCTGGAGAATTTCTCCCTCAAAGTCAATGAGAGTTCCCTGACCGGCGAATCCGAAAGCGTCGAGAAGACCGAAAAGATCATCGTGCCCGGTGCGGATTCCCCCGGCGACCATGCGGCAGCGGACAGTGAGACCACGATCGATACCGCAGCCGCTCCGAAAACCGTCGCCCTCGGCGACCAGAAGAATATGGTCTTCTCCGGCAGTCTGGTCACCTACGGCCGGGCGACCTGTGTGGTCACCGCCGTCGGCAAGGACACCGAACTGGGCCGGATCGCCGAACTGATGGGCGACACCAGGGACCGCAAAACGCCGCTGCAGATCACGATGGACAACTTCAGCAAAAAACTGTCCGTGGCGATCATGATCATCTGCGCCGTCGTCTTCGGACTGGCGATGGTGCGGCATATGCCCGTGCTGGACGCGCTGCTGTTCGCGGTCGCGCTGGCGGTGGCGGCGATCCCGGAAGCGCTGTCTTCCATTATTACGATCTCCCTGGCCATCGGCACCAAACGCATGGCCGAAGAGAACGCCATCGTCAAAGACCTCAACGCCGTCGAGGGTCTCGGCTGCGTGAGCATCATCTGCTCCGACAAGACCGGCACCCTGACGCAGAACAAGATGACCGTCGAACACGAAAGCGCCATGGAGGGCTGCCGCGAGGAAATGCTGCTCGCCAGCATCCTCTGCAACGACACCCGGCGCGTTGGCGGCAAACTGCTGGGCGATCCCACGGAGACCGCGTATTTCGATTACTTTATCAAAGAAAAAGGCCTTAAGCCGCTGAGCGAACTGCTCGACGCGAACCCGCGCATCGACGAGGTGCCTTTCGACAGCGACCGCAAGCTCATGAGCACCCTGCACGCGGAAGGCGACCGGTTCGTCATGTACACCAAAGGCGCCATCGACGTCATCCTGTCGCGCGCGGTGAACCTGACCGAAGAAGAAAAGGAAGCGGTCCGCAAAGAAAACTTCGACCTTTCCAACAGCGGCCTGCGCGTGCTCGGCTTTGCGCGCAAATACATGGAAGACGACTTCCCGATCGACACCGACGACGAGTACGACCTCGAGTACATCGGTCTGCTCGCCGAGATGGATCCGCCGCGCGAGGAATCCGCCCAGGCGGTCGCGGACTGCATCGCCGCCGGCATCAAGCCGATCATGATCACCGGCGACCACAAAGTCACGGCGTCCGCCATCGCCCGCCGCATCGGCATCATGCAGGAAGGCGATCTGGCGGTGACCGGTCCGGAGATCGACAACATGAGCGAAGAAAAGCTCCACGAAATGCTGGAGCGCATCTCTGTCTACGCCCGCGTATCCCCGGACAACAAGATCCGGATCGTCCGCGCCTGGCAGGACAAAGGCCACATCGTCGCCATGACCGGGGACGGCGTCAACGACGGCCCGGCGCTCAAGAGCGCCGACGTGGGCGTCGCCATGGGCATCACCGGCACGGAAGTCGCCAAGGACTCTGCAGCGATGATCCTCACCGACGACAACTTCGCGACGATCATCAAATCCGTCCTCAACGGCAGGAACATCTATACCAATATCAAGAACGCCATCATGTACCTGCTCTCGGGCAACCTGGCGGCGATCTTCGTGGTCCTGTTCGCCTCCCTGGCGGGGCTGTCGATGCCGTTCACCGCGGTGCAGCTGCTGTTCATCAATCTGATCACGGACAGCCTGCCGGCGCTCGCCATCAGCATGGAGCCGTCCAATCCGGCCCTCATCCACGACAAGCCGCGTCCGCGCACGGAGTCCGTCCTCAACAAACCGACGGTCAAAGACATCCTGCTCTACGGCATCCTCATCGCACTGGCGACCGGCACCGCGTTCCTGATCGGCCTCGGGCACATCTCGCTGGCGGGTATCCCCGCGATCGGCGCGATGATCGAAGAAGGCAACGTCTTCTTCAGTCCGGTCTGCGCGAGCACTATGGCGTTCGCAACGCTGTGTCTGGCGCGTCTGTGGCACGGATTCAACTGCCGCGGCAGACAGAACATCTTCCGCCTCGGACTGTTCAGCAACTGGTTTACGATCGGTGCGTTCCTGCTCGGCGCAGGGCTGCTGCACTGCATCCTGAGACTGCGGTTCTTCAGCGCGGCATTCGGCGTCGCCCTGCTCAACCCGCACCTCCTGCTGATCGTCTGGATCCTGTCCTTCCTGCCGACGCTCATCATCCAGATCATCAAAGCATTCCAGACCAAGTAGCCCGTGCGCAGCACAATCTGGCTTCGTATGATATGCAATCTAAAAGGGACCGCCGTAACACGGTCCCTCTTAGATATATCATGTTCTTCCCGGAACTGTCATATGGAGGCTCGTTCCGGTAACCGGCGAAAACGCCGGTTTTATTTTGCGAACTTTTTCTTGAAGACGCCCTTCGGGTCGCGGACCATCAGGATGATGACCCAGGCGACCAGCCCCAGGGCGACAACCGCGACACCCAGCAGAGAGTCATTGAGGATGTCCGCCGCTTCCTGCTCAAAATAAGCAGCACCTAATTCTGCATACTCGAACGCGAAGTCCATGGACCACATCAAAGCTGCGCCCCAGTACATGAGGGTCAGGGTGCCCAGTCTGTAGGTATCTCTTTCTTCTTTGACATACCAGAGGATAGATGTCACAACAGCTGCAATGATCGTAATCAGTAATGTCATGCCAAGTCCTCCTTATGCGTTCTGTCCGACAGCCGCCTTGATCTTTTTGACCTTGGCTTCCGCCGCTGCGCAGAGCAGTGCCCAGAATACGGTGACCGTGATTGCCATCGAAACGCCTACCGAAGACATCTCCGACAGCATCTCCGCCGTGTCATCCGGACTGGACATCGCTGTTAAGAATGGCGGGTATGGAACGACCTCCCCATGCCAGAAATGCTCAAAAGCAAGCAGCAGTACGCCGCCCCAGAGCAGAACGAGCAGCCAGCCCAGTCTCTTGGACCAGGTAATGCCTACACTCTTCTCAGCAACTTCCGCTGCATGATCCGTGGGCAGATCCAGCCTGTTTTCCTTTTTCTTCACAGCCGCGTAGATCGCCGAAACAACGATCGCTTCTGTACCCGGTACTAAAAAGCAAGCCATAATACTTCCTCCTTTAAATAAACAAAAGATTCCTTATGCATTATAAGGAATCTCCCTTTCTCCTCGGAAGCCCCCGCAGGGGTTGTTTTTTATTTACCGCACGTTGTTCTCCCACTCCTCGACGGCCATGGCGGCGTCTGGCGCGAGAATAAACTTTTCGATGGCTTCACGGAAGCCGTCGCTGCGTTCGCCCTTGCAGACATAGTCCGCATATTCCTGCAGCGCCGGGACGGCATTGGCCACCGCGATGGCAAGACCTGCCGCCTGCAGCAAATGCATATCGTTCGTATTGTCGCCGAGCGCCATGACCTCATCGCGCCGGATACCGAACTCCTGACACAGAGCCGCCAGGGCGGTCCCTTTATTCACGGCCGCCGGCATGATCTCGATCAGGTGCGGTTCGGACTGCGCGCAGAAAATGCGCCCCGCGAACATCTCTTCCAGTTCCGCCTGCAGCACCGGCACCTCTGCCGGATCCGCTGCGATCATCATCTTCGGCGTGTCGAAGAGCGGTTCCTTTAAGAAGTCCCCGACCTCGCGGTGCGATGCGAAGTGCAGGTCCGGATCGTTGTGCTTGTCAAGACGCAGCGTTTCCACGACGATCTCATCGTTGTCGTACTGCTGCAGATACAACCCTCTTTCGTGCACGAACCCGATGATCGCCCGCTGCACATCTTTGTCGACACAGCCGCTGTAAAGCACCGCGCCGTCTGCGAGCCGGCGGATCTGCGATCCGTTGTAACAGATCGCCAGCCCGTTGCCGCCGATCATCTCCGCGACCCCGCGGGCAGACGCGAAAGAGCGCCCCGTGGCTACGGTCACGATAACACCTTTTTGCTCCGCCTCCGCAAGCGCCGCCACCGTTTCCGGCGGAACGCCGCCGCTTTTATCCAATAACGTATTGTCAAGATCTGTTGCGATCAGTCTGATCATAGTCTGTCTTCTCTTTCTTACTGCTGCGCCGCATGCCATGCGCGGAATTCGGCGCTGACCTTCTGCGCGCTCGGAGCCTCGCAGTGACCGCCCCTGCCGGTGCACAGGCAGTCCGGATCGAGATTTCTGCCCATCCTGTCCGCCACGTCGAGCACTTCGTGGAAGGGGAGCAGATTGAACTGCCCGCTCATCGCCCACTCCGCCGCCGCAAGCGACATGGTCGAGACATACAGGATCCGTGACATGCACGGCTGATAACAGGATCCCGGGATGTTGTCGCAGGGCCAGCCGACCGCTGCCTGCAGCGCGACAGACGCCGCGTTTTCGACCTGTTCCGCAGGCGCATGCAGCATTTCCGCCACGCCGGCCGCCGCCATTGCCGTGCAGCAGCCGCACTCCCCGGTGCAGCCGGTCACTTCTCCGGTCGGCGCGGACCGCGTATAACAGATCGCCCCGACACCGGCCGCGACAAAGAGCCCGCGGAGCACATCATCTTCGCCAAGGCCCAGGTCCTCCTGTACGGTCGAAAGGATGGCGTGGATGAATCCGCCGCCGGCCCCCATCGGCCCCGGCACATTGAACACACCGGGCGCATCGGCCATGACCGAACTGGCATACATAATCGATTTGCTGATGATGCCGAGGTTCAGCTTCATCTCCGGCATATGCGCCTGCCATTTCTTATAGTACAAATGCGTGAACGGGTTGGTCATCGGCTCGACGTCCTCTTCAAAGAACGCATGCGAGCAGCGGCGCATCGCCGGCAGCACTGTATCGCGCATGTACGCGACGACTTCTTCTTCCGTCCAGCCGGAAGCCGCCATCTCGTAGTCGATAGCCACGTCTGCCAGAGACTTGCCCTCTTGCGCCGCGATCCGGCGCCATTCCGTCATCGTCGTGAAGAGCTGCGGTTTTCGGCGCGTCGTGGTCGGAACGGGCAGGATCGGGTCCATCACCCCGTACTCCTTCCCTTCCAGCGCGGTCAGCAGTGCCGCCGAAGGCGCCTGCTCCAGCCGGAACCAGTACATCACGCCCCGGCCGTGCTGTCTTTTGCCGCAGCCTTCTTCATAGGACGGCTGTACCGCATTCACCGCGCCGGACAGCGCCGCGCCGTCCATTTCTTCCGCAGGGTCAAAGACGAAGAGCACATAGGAATCGCCCTTCCCGCAGTATGCATAGTCGTTCACCCACACCGTCTCGATCATCCCGCCGCCGGTCGAATTGGCGACCAGCGTCGCCTTCTTCCCGCTCTTTCCTGTCAGGATGTACTTCATCGAGTTGATATGCGGACTCTCCTTCATCGAACAGAAATCGAATTTATAAGAGATGCCTTTCCCGCGAAGCTCTTCTTTGATAGCGAAGAAGTCTTCGTAGGTAAGGCTGTAGCCCATCGCGCCGTTGAGCATGCCGAGGTCTTCGTTCATGGTCCCGAACGTGCCCGCGAAGGAACCTTCCGCGTCGAGTTCCACCAGGATCTCCGCCACTTCCTCGTCCAGCAGGCGGTTGCAGAGCATGCCTGCCCGCGCCGGCGCCGCCATGTGGGAACTCGACCCCGACTGCATGATCGGACCGAAGACATCATTATAGAACTCCGGATAGATCTCTACCATTTTCATTCTCCTTCTCTCCCATTCACACCCGGGGTATCAGCCGCCTGCAGACCGCCGCCGGCAGGACCGCAAGCAGCAGCCGCTCACATCTGCGACAGGAAGTACACCAGCGAGGCGGCGAGCACCAGCTGGATCAGCCAGTAAAACCACTTGAACAGCCGCCTGGTCCGGAATGTCCTGTAGATAAAGTTCATGAAGCCTGCCGCGGCACCGTCAGACTTGCTTTCCGGGTTTTTCGGGCGGAACGCGTACGCCGGCAGCCCGTTGATGCCGCTGATCCATTCGCTGGCAGCCGCGTCTTCGTTGTTCTCGTCATCTTCATCGAGGTCATCCGGGAAGAGCGATTCGTGGACCAGCCGGTAGCAGTCCTTTGCATACTCGATGTGCCGGTCGAACGTATTGTCCCAGCGCTTGGTGAGCAGCATCGCGATAAATCCGGTGATGATCAGCAGACACGTGACGCCGACCGAGAACAGCACGTACTTGACTTCCGTGCTGTACACGAAGGCCAGAACGCCGCCGACCAGAGCCATGTAGATCGAGTTGAACGTCAGACGTTCGTTCTCTACGTGGCGGGCGTGTTCCAGGTTTTGCTCAAAACAGGTCAGAAGAAACGCTCTCTGCTCTTCCGTCAGGTATTCGTTTTTCAGGTTGTGGCTGCTCCACAGCCCGGTCCGGAGTTTCTTTTCCATTTTTCTTACTGCTTCTTTTGCTTCCTTGCTGCAGACCGGTGCTTTCCGCCTGGCCGCAGCCCATTCTACTGCTTGTATGATACCCCACAACGGCAAAACGTTTCAACACTTTCCCCCGCCGGCAGAGAAACCTGCGTCAAGTCCGCCATTCCGTGATAAAATATATAAAATGAATAAGTTTGCGCTGTGTCCGATCACCGCGCGGCAACCGTTATTGTGAATGAAGGAGAGTATCATGGCAGAGATTCAGAGATTCAAACGCGTCCTGGTAGCAAACCGCGGCGAGATCGCGATCCGCGTCTTCCGCGCTTGCAAAGAACTCGGTATCCGTACCGTTGCGATCTACTCCGAGCAGGACAAGGCGTCCCTCTTCCGCATGAAGGCGGACGAAGCCTACCTGATCGGCAAAGGCAAGACCCCGGTCGGCGCGTATCTCGATATGGAAGAGATCATCAAGCTGGCCAAAGCCAAAGGCGTCGACGCCATCCACCCGGGCTACGGGTTCCTGGCGGAGAACGCGGATTTCGCGGACATGTGCGCCGCGAACGGCATCGAGTTCATCGGGCCCACCGGCGACATGATGAACAGCCTCGGCGACAAGATCCAGTCCAAGATCGTCGCGGAGTCCGTCAATGTCCCGACCATCCCCGGCGTTGAGAAAGCGATCGAGTCGGAAGAGGAAGCGCTAAAGATCGCGGCTCAGATCGGCTACCCCGTCATGCTGAAAGCGGCAGCCGGCGGCGGCGGACGCGGCATGCGCGTCGTCCGCGAGGAAGGCAAACTGATCGACGAATACAAGCGCGCCAAGAGCGAAGCGGGCAAGGCGTTCGGCAACGACACGATGTTCATCGAAAAGTATATCGAGAACCCGAAGCATATCGAAGTGCAGCTCCTCGGCGACAAATACGGCAACATCGTCCACCTGTTCGAACGCGACTGCTCCATCCAGCGCCGCCATCAGAAAGTCATCGAGTTCACGCCGTCCCTCAAACTTACAGAAGAACAGCGGGAAGCCATCTGCGCGGACGCGATCAAGATCGCCAGGGCGGTCAACTACCGCAGCGCCGGCACCGTCGAGTTCCTCGTGGACCAGTCCGGCGAGCACTACTTCATCGAGATGAACCCGCGCATCCAGGTCGAGCACACCGTCAGCGAACTGATCACCGGCATCGACCTCGTCCAGTCGCAAATCCTCGTCGCGGAAGGCTATGCCCTCGACAGCGAAGAAGTCGGCATCCCCTCGCAGGAAGCGATCACAAGAAGAGGCTACGCCATCCAATGCCGCATCACCACCGAGGATCCGGCGAACAACTTCTTCCCGGATACCGGCAAACTGAGCCTGTACAGAAGCGCGGGCGGTTTCGGCATCCGCCTGGACGGCGGCAACGGCTTCACCGGCAGTGAGATCACCCCGTACTACGACAGCCTGCTCGTCAAAGTCAGTTCCTACGGCCTGACCTTCGACGCGGCGCGCCGCAAAGCGATCCGCGCGCTGAGAGAGACCCAGATCGCAGGCGTCAAGACCAACGTCGGTTTCCTGCTCAACGTTCTGCACCACCCGAACTTCAAGGACGGCGTCTGCGACACCGGCTTCATCGAAAAGCACCCCGAACTCGTCAAGAACGACCCGGGCAGCGATGCCGAGCGCCTGGTCCTCAAGCACATCGGCGACATCACCATCAACCACAACAAGGGTGTCAAGCCCCAGTTCAACGTCCCCGCCTTCCCGCGCATCCCGCAGGAAGAGCTCGACAAACTCTCCGGCACCAAGCAGATGCTCGATGAACACGGCCCGGACTACGTCAAGCAGTGGATCCTCGACCAGCAAAAGCTGCTCATCACCGACACCACCATGCGCAGCGCCCAGCAGACCTTGATGGCCGGCATGATGCGTACCGTTGACATGACCAAGATCGCTCCGGCGGTCGCCACCTACGGCAAGGACCTGTTCTCCGTCGAGATGTGGGGCGGCAGCACCTTCGGCACCGCGTACAGAAAGCTCACCGAGGACCCGTGGAAACGCCTCGACACCCTGCGCAAAAAGATCCCGAACGTCATGCTGCAGATGCTCATGCGCGGCAGCAACGCGCTGGGGTATAAGTATGCGCCGGACAACGCGGTCCGCGAGCTGATCAAGCAGTCGGCGGAAGGCGGCATCGACGTGTTCCGCATCTTCGACAGCATGAACTGGGTGCCCGGCATGGAAGTCGCCATCGACGAAGTCAGAAAGCAGAACAAGATCGCGGAAGCATCCATCTGCTACTCCGGCGACATCCTCGACCCCGGCTGCAAGTATACCCTGCAGTACTACATCGATCTGGCCAAGCAGCTGGAATCGCTCGGCGCCCATATCATCGGCATCGAAGACATGGCGGGCGTCCTTAACCCGATGGCAGCCTCCACGCTCATCTCGGCGCTGAAGAGCGAGCTTAACACCCCGATCCACCTCCACACCCACGACATCAGCGGCAACGGCGTCGCCACCGCCCTGATCGCGGCCACCGCCGGCGTGGATATCCTGGATCTGGCGATCAACAGCATGGCGGGACAGGTCTCCGACCCTGCCCTCAACACCATCGTCGCCGCCCTGCGCAACACCCCGCGCGACACCGGCATCGACGTGGACGGCATGCAGGTGATCAGCGATTACTGGGCGGACGTACGCCCGGTCTACAAAGATTTCGAGACCAGTCAGGAAGCCGTCAACGAAGAGATCCACAAGTACGGCATCCCCTGCGACCTTTACTATTATCTGCGTGAACAGGCTGAGGCAGCCGGGCTGCTCAGCCACGAGTTCAGCCGCGTCAAGGAAATGTACAAGACCGCCGGCGAGATGCTCGGCGACATCATCAAAGTCACCCCGTCCTCCGGTATGGTCGCCAGCCTCGCGATCTTCATGGTCAGCAACGGCCTGACCCCGGAGAACATTCTCGAAAAGGGACGGACCCTCGCCTTCCCGCAGCCCGTCGTGGACTTCTTCCAGGGCATGATGGGCCAGCCGATGGGCGGCTTCCCCGAAGAACTCCGCAAAGTCGTCCTCAAAGACACTGCGCCGATCGATGTGCGTCCCGGCGACGTCCTGCCGCCGGAAGACTTCGGCCACATCAAGAGCGGCCTGAGAAAGTACTTCGGTCTGGCGGGCACCGGCCGCGAAGTCATCGGCTACGCGATGTATCCGCAGGTCTTCGAGGAGTACATGCGCGACCTCAAACAGGACGGCGACCTGTCGAGAATGGGTTCGGATATCTACTTCTACGGCCTGTCGCTCGGCGAGACCTGTCAGGTCAAAGTCTCCGACGATCAGGAACTGACCATCACCCTGCTCGAGATCCGCGAACCGGACGAGAACGGCTACCGCGACCTGCTGTTCGAGGTCAACGGCCACACGACGCTCATCAAGATCGCGGACGAATCCGTGGTCAGCGCGGCGTTCGAAGACGCGCCGGCTTTCAGCGGCGGCATCCCCGGCCAGCTGTACTAGTCCGCGCATCGGGAAGAATCGCGCAGTCGGTCGCTCGCACGGCCGCGCGGTCCGTTTTCAATGAATCGGAAAAGCCCGGAGTCTTCTGCTGCTCCGGGCTTTCTATTACTGCCGTTTACTGCCTCTCGCAGCACCGCTTTTTTCGCGAGCGTCTGGTGATGAGTGGCGCGGCATGTTTGTAAATGTTTGATTTTGTTCATCTCAGATTGACTATGTTCGTTTTTTGTGCTACTTTCAGAATGAGGAAACAGGGCGATTCCGCCGTTTTACGGAACCGCTCCGCACAGCAGAAAACCGGACACAGAGACGATCGGTGAGAACCATGCTCCAGTATGAACGCTTTGAAGCTATTATGAACACCCTGCAGCAGCAGTCTTCGGTGCGGGTCAAGGATCTGGCGCCGGAACTCGGCGTGAGCGATGCGACCATCCGCCGCGATATCGCTGCCCTTGACAAAGCCGGCCGGCTGCGGCGCGTTTTCGGCGGTGCCGTCTCGATCCCGCAGGCCGCCTCCGCGCCTGCCCCCGACGTGGCCGTCTCGATCAAGAACAATCTTCTGCCGGAGGAAAAGCAGCGCATCGCCGCGTACGCCGCCGCGCTGGTGCAGGACGGGGACCTCGTCTTCATCGACGCAGGCACGACGACCGGCGCGATGATCGACTTTCTCACGAACACCAAGGCGACCTATGTGACGAACGGCATCAAGCACGCTTATCAGCTCGCCGTGCGCGGAATGACGGTCTACACGACGGCAGGGCACGTCAAGCCCACGACCGAGTCCATCGTCGGACACGACACCGTGGAAAACATCCGCAAATACAACTTCACCAAGTGCTTCATCGGCGCCACGGCGATCGACACCACCCACGGACTGACCACCTACGACATCGACGAGTCCCTGGTCAAGGCAGCGGCGGTCGAAAACGCCGCGCGCGTCTTTGTGCTGGTCGACCACACGAAGTTCGGCAAAGTCGGGCCGGTCTCGTTTGCCAGCGCGGACTGCGGGCTGATCCTGACAGACAAGGATCCGGGCAAGCAGTACCGGGAACTGGCCGTTATGGTCGTCTGAGCCGACAGCGCGATGCCACAACTGCGTTACAATTGAAATGTACATACGTAATTATTACTGCAATACCATGGAGGTAGAAACATGACAAGAGTTGCTATTAACGGTTTTGGCCGTATCGGCCGTCTTGCCTTCCGCAAAATGCACGAAGACAAGGACATCGACATCGTCGCGATCAACGACCTGACCGATCCGAAGATGCTGGCGCATCTGCTCAAGTATGACAGTGTGCAGGGCCGCTATGCGGATTTCCATACGATCACCAGCGATGGAGACAGCATCCAGGTCGACGACCGTGACATCCCCATCTACAAAGAGCCCGACGCAAAAAATCTTCCCTGGAAAGAGCTCGATGTGGACATCGTCCTCGAGTGCACCGGCTTCTACACATCCAAAGAGAAGTCCCAGGCGCATATCGACGCAGGCGCCAAGAAGGTCCTGATCTCCGCCCCGGCCGGCAATGACCTGCCGACCATCGTCTACGGCGTCAACCACGAGACCCTCACCAAAGACGACAACATCGTCAGCGGCGCGAGCTGCACCACCAACTGCCTCGCTCCCATGGCGAAAGTCCTCGCGAACTACAGAGAAGTCCGCACCGGCTTCATGACCACCATCCACGCATATACCGGCGACCAGATGATCCTCGACGGGCCGCACAGGAAAGGCGACCTCCGCCGCGCGAGAGCCGGCGCGATCAACATCGTTCCGAACTCCACCGGCGCCGCGAAGGCGATCGGCCTGGTCATTCCGGAACTCGACGGCAAACTTATCGGCAGCGCGCAGCGTGTGCCCGTTCCGTCCGGCTCCATCACCATCCTGGACGCGACCTTGAAAGACATGACGGACACCGTCAGCGTCGAGGGCATCAACGAAGCGATGAAGGCGGCGCAGAGTGAATCCTTCGGCTACACCGAGGAAGAACTCGTTTCCAGCGACGTCATCGGCATCAGCTACGGCTCTCTGTTCGACGCGACCCAGACGCTCGCCGAGCAGTGCGGCACCCACATCTTCGAAGTCCGCATCGTTGCCTGGTACGACAACGAAATGAGTTACGTCAGCCAGCTGATCCGCACCATGAAGCATCTGGGCACGCTTGTCTAGGAATCGCCGATCAACGCCGATCCTTACAGGCCCCGCCAGGAGGCGGGGCCTTTTTGCGATTCCGGAAATGCCTGCCCGGCGGAGCCTTTGCGGTACCTGGTCCAGTATTTTCACTGGCAAAAAGCATGTGCATAAACCGCACCCTTTTGACAATTCTTTGTCAAAGAATACTGAAAAACCAACGGCTCTATGGCTTTACAATCAGCCGCCCGAACGAGTATAATACTTGTACATCCTTTTATTATTGTGTACAACACAAGGATACAGGCAACCCAAGAGCGAAAGACAGTTATCGCAAGTCAATAGAAGGAGGACGTTTTGATTACGCAAATCCTCGCAGTCATCATCTTTGTCGTCATGTTCGTGATGATCGTCATGGAGAAGATCCCGCGCCACCTGATCACACTCGGTGCCGGACTTCTGATGATCGTTCTAGTGTTCGGTATCTGCATGCGGAGCCCGCAGGCGATCATCGACACACTGGCTTTCAAGAACATCTTCCATCCGTCGTTCTGGTACGCAGCCCACGAGCCCGCCGAAGAGTCGAGCGGCATCAACTGGGCCACGATCCTCTTCATCGGCGGTATGATGGTCATGATCGAAGGCATGGGGCACGCAGGGTTCTTCAAATGGCTCTGCCTGACGCTGGCAAAAGCCGTCAAGTACGACCCGGTCAAGATCCTGGTCGCTTTCATGACACTGTCCGCGGCGCTGGCGATGTTCATCGACAGCATCACGGTCATTCTGTTCCTGGCGCGCGCCACGATCGAGCTGGCCAGACTGCTCCGGTTCGATCCGGGGCCAATGATCATCGCGGAAGTCTTCTGCGCGAACCTGGGCGGTTCGGCGACAATGTGCGGTGACCCGCCGAACATCATCATCGGCACCTCCCTGCACTACTCCTTCGGCGACTTCATCACCAACACCGGTCCGATCGCAGCGGTCGGCCTGGTCTTCACACTGGTCTATTTCTACATCGTCATGCACAAGAAGGTGCGCAGCGAAGTCAAAGACCCCTCCCTGCTCGAGTATCCCGAACCGAGTGAAGTTATCCAGAGCAAACGCGACTTCTTCGCCAGCGTCGTGATCTTCGCGATCGCTGTCGTCCTGCTCGTCACGCATGCACAGACCGGTCTCACAGTTGCCACCATCGGCATCGGCGTCGCCATCGTGACCGCGATCGTCTACGCGAAAGCGATCAAGGCGATCATGGCGGGTGTCGACTACAAGACACTGCTGTTCTTTGTCGGTCTCTTCATCGTCGTCGGCGGTCTCGAACAGACCGGCATCCTCGAACTCATCGCGAACTTCATTGCGAAGGTCAGCGGCGGCAACCTGATGATCACCATCGCGATCATCCTGTGGGTCTCCGCGATCGCCAGCGCGTTCGTCGACAACATCCCGTTCGCGGCGACCATGGTCCCGATCATCAAGGATCTGGCTCTCGTCGAAGGCTTCGATCTGTCGACCCTGGCATGGACGCTGTCCATGGGTACCGACATCGGCGGCAGCGCGACCCCGATCGGTGCCAGCGCGAACGTCGTCGGCTGCTCGGTCTCCTCGGAGAACGACCGTCCGATCGGCTGGGGCGAATACTGCAAGTACAGCGCACCGGCAACGATCATCGTCATCACGATCTCGATGCTCATACTGTTCATGCGCTACGCGCACTAAGCAGTTGCAGCAAAGCGATTCTCAAAAGCAGACAGACCGGTCCTGCGGGGCCGGTCTTTCATTTACAATTGAATTCCGCAACGATTGCTTCTATACTGAAACTGAACTGTACGCCCCGCCTTTCCGAACGACCGGGCGTTCCATGAACGAGAGGAAAAAGGTCCCGCCATGGCAAGCAACGCAAAGAACGTCAAGATCAGCGTTTCCGATATCATCCGGAAAGAAAACCTCGAGAACCTGACGCCCGAGATCGATACCGACAGCATCTTCATCGAAACATGGGAGATCAACCGGCCTGCGCTGCAGCTGACCGGCTGGTATTATGATTTCGATGAAGGCCGCATCCAGGTCCTGGGCAACGTTGAGTCCGCCTATATGCAGAACATGGACAACGAAGCAGCACGCAAAGTCTATGAGGAATTCACCTCGCACCATCTGCCCTGCATCATTTACGGCAACAACAATCTGCCGGGAACGGGAATGATATCGGCCTGCCACCGGCACATCATCCCGCTGCTGGCCTCTACACGGCCGACCACCGATCTGACCGCGGAACTCACGCGCTGGCTGAAGGTCCAGCTCGCTCCGAAGATCTCCGTGCACGCCGTCCTCGTCGACGTATACGGCATCGGCGTCCTGATCATGGGCGACAGCGGGATCGGCAAGTCGGAAGTCGCGCTCGAGCTCATCCGGCGCGGTCACAGACTTGTATCCGACGACATCGTCGAGATCCGCAAGGTATCCGACGCCACCCTGTTCGGCTCCGCTCCGGCGCTGACCCAGCACTTGCTGGAACTCCGCGGCATCGGGATCCTGAATATCAAAGACATGTTCGGCGTGGAAAGCGTCAAGAACACCATGAACATCGACCTGGTCATCAATCTGCAGGAATACAGCAAAGAAGAGCACTACGACCGGCTCGGCCTGGATGAACAGTACACGTCGTTCCTCGGCATCCGCATCCCCAGCCACACCATCCCGATCCGGCCGGGACGCAACATCGCCATCATCGTGGAAGGCGCCGCGGTCAATGCCCGCGCGAAGTACATGGGCTACAACGCCGCGCAGGAGCTCTGCGACCGCATGAACGCCAAACTCCTGGAAGAAAACGACGACGCGAAAGACGCCGACATGGTCAAAGACATCACCCCGTATCTGCGGGATATGTACGGCGTCCGCCCGAAATAGCAGGCGGCAGAACGAACCGCGCAGTGAAAAACAGCAAACCGAAGACGGCGCAGCAGGATTTCTGCCGCGCCGTTGTTTTATCTGCTTTGCAATGACAGACAAAAGGCGTAAGCGGCGTGTTCTATTGTGCGCAAGCGGGAATCTGCGGTATAATAGATTGGTTACACATCATCCTATATCGTTGCTGTCGTTCGTAACAGCAGCGCACTTGAAGGAGGCAAATCGATGCAGGCGATCATCCTGGCGGCCGGAATGGGTAAACGGCTGAAAGAACTGACACAGAACAACACCAAATGCATGGTCAAGGTGAACGGCGTCACCCTGATCGACAGAATGCTGCACCAGATCGAAAAGCAAAACCTCTCGCGCATCATCGTCGTTGTCGGCTATAAGGGCGAAGAGCTGATCGATTATATCAATACGCTGGGCATCCGGACCCCGATCGAATTCATCAACAACCCCATCTATGACAAAACCAACAATATCTATTCGCTGGCGCTTGCCAAGGACCGTCTTCTGGAAGATGACACCCTCTTATTTGAGTCCGACCTCATCTTTGAAGACGCTGTCCTCGAAGCGCTCGTTGCCGATCCGCGGGACACGCTGGCGCTGGTCGACAAATACGAGCCGTGGATGGACGGCACCTGCGTCAAGCTCGACGAGGAAGACAATATCGAAGCGTTCGTGCCGGGCAAACAGTTTGATTTCAGCGAGATCGACGAGTATTACAAAACGGTGAACCTCTACAAATTCAGCAAGCAGTTCTCCGCGTCCCACTACGTCCCCTTCCTGGACGCCTATCAGACGGCGCTGGGCGAAAACGAATACTATGAGCAGGTTCTCCGCGTGATCACCATGCTGGACGAGCCCGTCATCAAAGGCAAACGCCTTACCGGTCAGAACTGGTACGAAATCGATGACATTCAGGATCTGGATATCGCGGAGTCTATCTTTACCCCCGATGAGGACGAGAAAGTCAAGCGCCTGCAGGACCGCTACGGCGGGTACTGGCGGTATCCCAAACTGCTCGACTTCTGTTATCTCGTCAACCCCTACTTCCCCCCGAAAAAGATGCGCGACGAAATGAAGGCGAATTTTGACGTTCTGCTTTCGGAGTATCCTTCCGGAATGCGCGTCAACAGCCTGCTGGCTGCCAAAAACTTCGGTGTCCGCCAGTCCTGCATCCTGATCGGCAACGGCGCGGCGGAGCTGATCAAAAGCCTGATGGGCTGCCTCAATGGGAAGACCGGGTTCGTGCGCCCCACTTTCGAGGAATACCCCAACCGGTATGACCGGGAACTGTCCGTCGATTTCGTGCCGGCAAACAAAGACTATTCCTACACAGCGCAGGACCTGATGGATTTCTTTGACGGCAAGGATATCAGCAGCCTGCTGCTTGTCAACCCGGACAACCCGAGCGGCAACTATATCCCGAAAGCAGGGCTGCTCGAACTGATCGAATGGAGCAAAAAGAAAGAGATCACCCTGATCATCGACGAATCCTTTGTGGATTTCGCGGATGAACCGGAGAACTCGCTGCTGGATCAGGAGCTCCTCTCGGCCAACCCGCATCTGTTCGTCATGAAGAGCATCTCCAAGTCGTACGGCGTGCCGGGGCTGCGCCTCGGAGTCCTCGCGTCCGGCAATGAAGACATGATCGCCGCCATGAAGAAAGACGTGGCGATCTGGAATATCAACTCCTTCGGCGAATTCTACATGCAGATCGCCGAAAAGTATAAGAAAGACTATGCAGCAGCATTGGCGAAACTGCGCGCGGAACGCGCCAGATTCCAGCAGGCGCTCGCAGCCGTGCCCGGCATCCGTGTGATCCCGTCGCAGGCGAACTACGTCATGGCAGAGCTCGATGCAGCGCTCTCTCCAAAAGAACTGCTGAAGAAGCTGCTGGTCCATCACAATATCCTGATCAAAGAACTGACCGGCAAAACCAACGGCGGCAACTATCTGCGCTTCGCAGTCAGAAATGCGGCCGACAATGACAAACTGATCGCAGCATTAAAGAAAGAACTTTCCTAGGAACTATGCAGTACTATATCGATCCCGGCACCGGGAGCATGCTTTTCACCGTTCTCATCGGCGTCCTGAGTGCGGCAGTATACGGACTCCGGAACTCCTTTGTAAAACTCCGGTTTTACTTACATGGCGGAAAAGGCGCCGCTGTTTCGGAAGAGCGGCCCGCTTTTGCCATCTTTTCAGATGACAAACGTTACTGGAACATCTTCAAGCCGATCTGTGACGAATTTGAGAAGCGCGGCACAAAACTGGTCTATATGACATCCTCTCCGGATGACCCTGCGCTGTCCGAAAACTATGACTGCATCGACTGCACGTTCATCGGAAAAGGCAACCAGGGCTTTGCCAGACTCAACCGCCTGAAGGCGGATATCGTCCTGTCGACAACGCCCAGTCTGGATGTTTTCTACTGGAAACGCTCAAAGGACGTGAAGTGGTATACCCATATCGCGCACGCTCCGAGCGACCTGACCATGTACCGGATGTTCGGCATCGATTATTATGATGCGATCCTGGTGTCCGGAGACTATCAGGAGAAGCAGATCAGAGACCTTGAAAAAGTGCGCCATCTGCCCGGGAAAGAGATCGTCAAGACCGGCATGTCCTATCTGGATACCATGAAAGCCCGCCTCGATCAGTTGCCGCCTCTGGAAGACCATCAGACGACCGTTCTGCTGGCGCCGTCCTGGGGCCCCAGTTCGATCCTGAACAAATACGGCGGCGACATGATCGATGCCCTGCTCAGGACCGGTTACCACATCATCATCCGCCCGCATCCCCAGTCCTTCACGAGTGAAAAAGAGATGCTGGACCGTCTGATGGAACAGTATCCGGGCAGCGAACAGCTGGAGTGGAATCAGGACAACGACAATTTCGAAGTGCTGCACCGCTCTGACATCATGATCTCCGACTTCTCCGGCGTCATGTTTGATTTCAGTCTTGTTTTCGACAAACCCGTCATCTATACAGATGTTGAATTCGACAGCTCCCCCTATGATGCCTGCTGGCTCGAGGAAGAGCCCTGGACCTTCCGCGTACTGCCGAAGATCGGTACGCAGCTGACCAGGGCATCGCTCTCCGATATCAAGAGCGTCATAGATACCTGCCTGCAGGATCCGAGGTTTGAAAAAGGCCGCGAGGAAGCGCGTCTTGAGACCTGGGCGTATCCCGGCGAAGGTGCTGTCAGGGCAACAGAATACCTGATCAATAAACATGCAGAACTTCAGGAAAAGCCGGACACAGCAGAATAGCCCCCGGGTATGGATACAGATCCTGGCACCGGTCATCGGCTATCTCTTCCTGATATGGCTGATCCGGGCAGGGCTGCTGCGTTTTACAAGCATGCCTTATGAAACTGCCGCCGCACTTTCTGCCGCCTGTCTGTTCCCGCCCGTACTGCTGTTCTACCAACTGAAATGGAAGAAAGAATGCGCCCGCACGGACCGGGCGGTCCCGGGCACAGGAAGAGAAGCGGTCCTGTGGATCCTTGCCGCACTTGCGATGGCCGCCCTGTCGGTCCTCTGCTGCGGGATCGATGAAGGGACGCACAGTCTGCCCGTGCTTGCTGTCACCTGCCTGCTGGCGCCGGTCAGCGAGGAGATCCTCTACCGGGGCCAATTCATAGGACGCGGCAGCAAAGTGCTGTCCGCCCCTGTGCTGATCCTGCTCAGCGCGCTCCTGTTCGCAGGCGACCACGGTTTTGACAAAAGCCTGCTCGCCGCATTTCCGGCAGGGCTGCTGCTCGGCTGGTTCTACCTGCGGGAGGAACGGATCACCGGTATCGCCGTTATTCACTGCAGCGCCAATATACTGATCTCTGCTGCATCATGCATCCTTGGATAAGACTTATAGGAGATAACTATGTCAATCGGCACCATCATTTATAGAATACTGATCGGACCGCTGGAGCTGCTTTTTGAGGTCGTATTTGTGGTCGCGAACCGCATGGTCGAGAACCCTGCCTATGCGATCATCTTCCTCAGTCTGGCGATGAACGTCCTGGTCCTGCCGCTGTACCGCAGAGCGGATGAACTTCAGGCAGAGGAACGCGACAAAGAAAACGCGCTGCGCCCGTGGGTGACCCATATCAAAAAGACATTCAGCGGCGATGAGCGGTTCATGATGCTCCAGGCGTTCTACCGGCAGAACGGGTACAAGCCGACCGATACGCTGAAAGGGTCCATCTCCCTCCTGCTGGAGATCCCCTTCTTCATCGCGGCCTACCACTTCCTTTCCCATTTGACTACGATACAGGGAGTGCCTTTCGGCCCGATCGCCGACCTCGGCGCGCCGGACGCGCTGCTGGCCGTCGGCGGCCTGACGATCAATATCCTGCCCATTCTGATGACGCTGATCAACTTCGTTTCCGCCGCGATCTACATGAAGGGCTTTCCGCTCAAGAGCAAGATCCAGATGTACGGCGTCGCGGTCATTTTCCTGGTCTTCCTGTACCGTTCACCGGCAGGGCTTGTCTTTTACTGGACGCTGAACAATCTGTTCTCCCTGTGCAAGAACATTTTCTATAAGATCAAAAACCCGGCAAAGGTGCTGCGGATCATGCTCTCCATACTGGGCGTCCTGCTGCTCCTCGGGCTGTATCTCGTGTATCCGATGCACAGTCTGCGTACGCAGGCCATCATGACGGTGGTCCTGCTGATGATGCAGGCACCGATGATCAGTCATCTGTTCAAAAAAACCGGCAGACAGATCCGCCTGCCGGAGCAGAAGTACACCAAGCCGGTCTTCTGGTTCTCCTGCGGTGTACTGACCGTACTGACCGGACTTCTGGTCCCGTCGGCCATCATCCACGGTTCCGCCGCCGAATTCATCAATATGAATTCCTATTCCTCCCCGCTGTGGTATGTCGTCAGCGCCTTTGTGATCGCGATCGGCACGTTCCTCGTCTGGTGCGGGATCTTTTTCAACCTCGCGGGAGACGGCGGCAAACAGATCATGTCTCTGTTTGCTGCAATGGCGGCGGTCGGCGCGGTGGTCGACTACATGTTTTTCGGAAAATCATTCGGCAATATCTCGCCGGATCTGATTTATGATATGACCCCGCATGTCACGCGCCAGATGATCCTTGTCAATTTTGCTGCACTGGCTGTGGTCGCGGCTGTCGTGCTGCTGCTGTATACGAAGAAGCGTGCACTGATCAGCCTCCTGCTGGCGGTTTCCTGCGTGGCGCTCATCAGCATGGCGGCAATGAATATCCTCGGGATCCGGCAGGAACTGAAGGACACCGACAAAATCATCGCCGCGGCGATGGATGCGGAGCCGGCGGTCACCCTCAGCAAAAGCGGAAAGAACGTCATCGTGATCATGATGGACCGGCAGATCGGACAGTTTGTCCCGTATCTGGTCCATGAAAAACCGGAACTGAAAAAGCAGTTCGACGGATTTGTGCTGTATTTGAATTCCGTGTCCTTCGGCAACAAGACCAATTTCGGTTCTCCGGCGCTGTACGGCGGCTACGATTATACGCCCGAAAAACTCAACGAGCGGGACACCGAATCCCTGGAAAGCAAACACAACGAAGCGCTGAAAGTCATGCCGGCGATCTTCGGCGATGCCGGATACGATGTGACGATCTGCGAACCGACTTATGCCGGGTATGCGTGGATCCCGGATCTGACGGTCTTCGACGATCATCCGGAATACCACTGTTTCCTGGCCAATCAGAAGTTTGATTTAGAAGAATACGGATATACTCTGGATCCGACCGTGATACAGAGCAAACGCCTGCGCAACTTCTTCTGTTTCAGCCTCTTCCGTGTCGCTCCCGCGATCTTCCAGTCGTCGCTGTACCATTACGGCAACTATAACGCGCCGAAAATGGTGATGACCACCGAGGAGGGTGTGATCGAACTGTTCCCGCAGATCGCGGACGGGCCTTCCAAGGCGACCGGCTACAGAGAGTCCTTCATGCAGACCTATGCGGTCCTCTGTCATCTCGACGATATCACAACGGTCGAAGACACCGGCACCAATACGTTCTTCATGATGAGCAACGATACGACCCATGATCCGATGATCCTGGAAGAGCCCTCGTACGAACCTGCGCCGATCATCGATAACACCGCATTCGATGCCGCGCATCCGTACAGAGAAGACGACGAAGGCAACCGTCTCCTCATGGAGGACGAAATGACGCTGACCCATTATCAGTGCAATATGGCGGCGATGCTGCAGCTGGGCAACTGGTTCGATTACCTCAAAGAGCAGGGCGTCTGGGACAATACGCGCATCATCATCGTCTCGGATCACGGGCAGGATCTCTTCCCCGGCGAATCAAAAACGGACGCCGCTTATACACTGGCGTATGAAAGCGAAACGGATAAAAAGATCCATAAGAAGGATATGATGGCCTTTAATAATGTGCTGCTCTATAAGGACTTTGACAGCACCGGGTTCACGATCAACGAAGAGCTGGCGACCAATGCGGACACCCCGGCGCTGGCAACCAGAAACCTGATCCCCAACGCAACGAATCCTTTCACCGGTACGAGACTCACAACGTATCAGGAAAAACCCGTGGAGCTCAATCTGCTGTATTCCATGGACTGGGATGTCACAGTGAATAACGGCAACCGGTTCCTCGAGGCGGAATGGTTCAATGTCCACGATAACATCTATGACATCAACAACTGGACCTATAAAGGGTGGCACTGATGCCGGCGCTTTCGGCACAGGCCTGAAAGACGGCCCCCGCGCAAAACCATCCGCAATAAAAAAAGCACCTTGCAAAAGGTGCTTTTTCTTATCCGTCAATAGCCGTAATCCTCATCGTACGAGTCTTCCTCCGGCCTGCCTTCGTCCAGCAGTTCCTGCTTGATGTGGTCGCTGATCTCTTTTGCCTGCGGACTGATCTGATACTCCGTCTCGCCGAAGGTCTTTTCATGCCACCGGGTGACGTCCGCCTCCCAGTCGAGCGGCACGACGACCGATACATCATCGATGTACATCGCGTACTTCTGGAACGGGAACCCGAAGCTGTCCACCACTTCGTATTTGTTGATGTCCGCCATGAGATCCAGGATCTGCGTATTGGTCAGGTTCGTTCTAATCTGCGGCAGAACGATATCCAGGATCTTATTGAGATCGGCCACGCTCATCCCGCGGACTTTTTTGAGCAGGAGTTCCATGACATCCCGCGCCCGCTGCGTGCGTTTGTAGTCATCTCCGACGCCCTTGCGGATCCGTCCGTACGCGACCGCCTGCACCCCGTCGAGCGTCTGCATGCCCGGCCCGTCGCACAGGGCGTAGTCACTGACTCCCAGTACGCCGGCGGTGTGTTTGGTGATCCGGTTGAGTTCATCCACCTCATACTCCAGCACATCGATCTCAAGACCGCCGACTGCATTGACCGCATCCGCGACCGCCTTGAAATTGAAAAGGATGTACTCCGTTGCGTCGATATCCATGGCCTGGTTGATCGTCTGCAGCGTCATCTCCGCGCCGCCGTACGCGTGCGCATGGGTCGCCTTTTCATAGTTGTCCCAGTCGCCCATCTTCATCAGCGTGTCACGGTAAATGGACGTGACCTTGACCGCCTTGGTCGTCTCGTTGATGCTCGCGATCATGATGGTGTCCGACCGCGTCCCTTCGATGACCGACATGTCACGCGTATCGATGCCCAGCAGCACGATGTTGCGGTAGCCTGGCACCTGCACCGTCGTCAGAGAAGACAGATCCAGATCGTTGTCCTTCTTGATCTTGTCAAGCTTATTCATCGTAAAGAAATACCCGCCGCCCAGCACAAGGAGCAGGACAGCCAGCACGCCGATCACGATCTTCTGCCACCGTCTGATACGCCGTACAGGCTTGCCGGATCCGGCAGATCCCGCCGCGGGCGGTTCCGCTTCCGCATGATCTGCTGCGGCATCGCCTGGCGGAGCCGTTTCTTCCGCCGGGACGTCTTTCTCCGCCCGGAGCTCCTCCTCTTCAGCGCGGTCGAATACTTTCGTCTTGTATTTCTCTTCGCTCATAGACCTACCTGCCCTGTTCGTTTTTCTGGCTGCGGATGAATTCCGCCTGGTCCTCTTCAAATCCTTCCGTGCTCTCCTTCTGGAACAGTACCCGGAGTGTCCGTATGATCAGCTTGATGTCCAGGATCAGGGAGTAGTTCTGTATATACGTCAGATCCAGACGGATCTTGTCGTATGCTGTCGTATTGTACCGGCCGTAGATCTGCGCGTAGCCGGTGAGGCCTGCCTTGACCTTCTCGCGGAAGACGAATTCCGGAATCGCTTCGCTGTACCGCTTGACATGCTCCACACGTTCGGGACGCGGCCCGACGATGCTCATCTTGCCGGACAGGATGTTAAACAGCTGCGGCAGTTCGTCGATACGGGTCGGCCGGATAAAATGTCCCACCTTCGTGATGCGCGCGTCATTGTCCACGGTCGGGTTGACGCCGTGCTTGTCGGCGCCGACCACCATGCTGCGGAGTTTGAGCAATCCAAAGACCTTGCCGTCTCTTGTCACGCGCTTCTGCACAAAGAAGACCGGACCGTGATCCTCGATCTTGATAGCGATGGCAACGATCAGGATGATGACCGTCGCCGGGATCAGCGCAATGACGCTCAGCAGAATATCGAGCGCCCGCTTGACGATCCGCTGGCTCATCGTGAGCCCGCCGGACTTGATGGTGATGATCGGTGTATCGAGCAGTGTGAAGTCCTCCGCCCCGCGGATCACGATGTCTGAGATCTTGGGAACGATATAAACTTCCTTGTTGTGCCGGTAGCAGTATTTGAGGATCCTGTTGCGGCGCCGCGGCGGCACATCGTTGATCAGGACTGCATCGTAGCCGTCGAGCATAGCGAGGATCGTTTCCATGTTTTCCTCGACCGATACCGTCTCGTCCACATGGTAGCTCGAAAGCCGCATATTGGTCTTCTGTTCCAGAGACAGCGCATTCTCGGTGCCGTAGATCATGAGCATGCGCGTCTGCTCGTGCATGCGGTCGTAGATCCAGTTGAAAATGACACAGCACAATGACGCGAACGCGATCTCGAGCAGCGTCATGAGCAGGAACGGTTTTACCGCGATCATGCCGTTCGCGATCAGCGCCATCTGCCAATAGGTGATGAAGTTTGCAATGACGAGCGCTACCCATTGGGAGATCAGCACGTCCGTGAGCTTGTAATAACCGAACTTAAAGCCTTCCGAAAGCTGCAGGATGATCCACAGGATCAGCGCATACAGCCCCATCAGGACGTATTTGCCGCGGTGTTCGAAGTTGTGGAACAGGTGATGCGGATACCCGTTGCGCCACACCATGTAGAAAATGAGCGCCAAAAGAACGATCTCGAGCAGGCACTCGAGTCGTTCGAAGAGCTCTTTATAAGTCTGGTTGTCCTGTATAGTCCTGTTGCTCACGATGCAGCCTCTATCAAGCAGTAAGATACTAACTTATTTATTATATCTTGATTTTGTACCTTGCACCAGTACATTGTTCAAATTCGGTTTTTCCGCCACCCCGACAATCGTTTCGGATACGGATACCCACGATGCCGCGTTGCTGTGGTATAATCAATCTATTCACAAGCAAACTTCCCCGTCCGGGCTGCCGGCGGCCTGTGCGGCGGCTGCGTTTTAAATATTCCAAGAAGGTCAATCATGAAGCGTTCGATCATCAGCATCCTTATATCTCTTGTATTTGTCTTCACCGCCGTTTCCGGCCCCGTCTTTGCCGATACACAGGCAGACGGACCGGCGGCCCCCGCTGCGGCAGCCGAAGAGACGGCGGCACCCGCGGCAGCCGAAGAGGCAGCGGCACCCGCGGCGGAGCAGCTGACGCTGGCTGCCGAGATCGACGGCACTTTGCCGGAAGGTCCGGTCCCGGTGCCGGAGAGCATCGATGTCAGAGCTACTGTTCCCGAGGGAACGGCAGCTGTTGTTTCAGCGGTCAGGCAGAATGACGATGTTGTTTATACCGTTGCGTTCCGCGATGCCGCCGGCGCATCGCTCCTCCCGGACGGCTCCGTCGAGGTGCAGCTCAACGGCGACGCACTGCTGTGTGCCTGGAAAGATGGGGCTGTCGGGTTTTATCAGGAAGACGGGACCGCCGCAGCGGTAACGGAAGAACACGATGCCCTTCTGCTGCAGGCAGACGAGCTGTCTTTTCGTGTCTCACTGACTAAGACCCCCGGTGAGACCCCGGATGTCCCGGGAGAGGATGAGAAGTACAGTCTGGAGAATGCTGTGATCCAGATCCCGGACGTTGTTTACACCGGCCAGCCGCTCACCCCCGCCCTCATCGTCACCCTCGACGAGGCCGGCGAACTCACAAGCGGCAGGGACTACGAGGCGGTCTTCTCTGATAATGTGAATGCAGGCAGCGCAACGGTGACGATCACCGGGTGCGGCGATTACGAAGGCACAGCCTCGCAGACCTTTACCATCGCCCCCCAAAGCCTGTCCGGCGCGACGGTTTCCGGTGTGCAGAACAAGGCGTATACCGGCGCTGCGATCCAGCAGACCCCCACGGTCAAACTGAGCGGGACCACCCTGCGCAGCGGCACAGACTACCGTATCACCTATCAGAACAACAAAGCGGTCGGCAAAGCCACTCTTAAGATCACCGGCACCGGGAACTATACCGGCACGGTCACGAAGACGTTTACGATCACAGACTCCTCTGCCCGGTCATTCAGGCTCAGCAGCGGAGCGATCCGCATCAAGA
>JAWRJC010000010.1:0-19912 GCA_040307715.1 Clostridiales bacterium
CGAGAGGGGGCCGGTGCAGGGCGGGTCCATCGATGCAGGGCTGCTTGGAGAGAGCGTCTGGTGACGCGTTTGTCACTTGAAAGAAAAGTTTGACATAATCCCGAGAGTAAAATCGCTATGTTTCAACAATCTAGTTTTTGAGATTGTATACATGTAACAAATTATATGCAAAAAACTTGCAAAGAATTTGTTACACCGTGAAAAAAAGATGTCGGCAGTTTTCAAAATGTGTCGATTTGCAAAGAATTTGTTACACGATGTGTGGTGCTGGTCAGGAAGATCCTGGTCAGCACTTTTGTCGGCGGAAAGATAAGTTACCAATAGAGTGTTGATAAGAAAAGGCGGAATTTCAACGTTCCGTCCTTTTTTATACTTCTCATTGGTCAACTTTCTTGACGTTTTTCTGCCAGAAAGTTTACCAATAGCGCAAAAAAAGTGTCGGTAAAATCAAAAAGTGTGGATTGGAAACTAATTTGACCAATGGTGTGGCGATTTTGTAATTAATAGGAAATTTGCATTCTTGTCAAGGAATAATAAAAAGCCCTCGATTGTATGGTTGAACTGATCGAGGGCAAAAAGCCATGAGGTGTTTTGTTTGTCTTTTGCCAAAGGGTTACCCTGTACAGTTGGACTGTTGGATGCTGTTCGCAAGCGACTTCGAATACCTTGAGTGTACCTCAGGCTTTTAAGCAGAATATAAATATAGGATTGGGTGCTGGCCAAGACCTCTTGGCCAGCACTTTTGAAAGGAGCCCGGGGTGGAACAGAAAGGAGGCAATCCCCCGGCGACTTTGACTAACTGTCGAAAGCATGGTCCGGCATTTCGCTGATCGTGCTTTCTGTGATTTTGCAAATAGGGCATTCGTATTCTTTTATCAGTTCATCCCACTCCATGTCGACATGACATATGGGGCATTTCATTGGCGTAACGTTGGCACTTTTATCAATCATTAAGAGCATCCTCCAATTCCTCTTCAGAATAACCGAAAGTGTAGTCTTCGTCTTTGCCGTGTGACGCCCAAATCTCAGCAGCGTCCCACACGCTTAACGTTTCATCGTCATCATCGAATTCGTCGATATCATCGAGAGCGTAGGACCGGGATTCGTTGGAATCTACATACTCTTCAGTCCTAGTTGAGCTTGCTTTTCTCAGTGTTTTAAACAGTCCCATTTCTTCACCCCCTATGCAGCAACAGATTTAAGATAATCTCGCAGACCAGCCATATATTGGCCACCCATTGAGCTACGCTTACGAAGAAGTTCGGAGCTTGCTCGCCTGAAATGCTCATCTTTTTCATTGCAGAGATCAATCAACCTGAGAATTTCCTTCTGCAGAGCGTCGTTTTGTTTCAGCAGGGCCTTGTTGCATAGGACCGTACATTTTACTTTGTGGTTCATAACGGTGTAGACAGTAACTGTCGCTGCGATTCCGGCACCGGCGATAATGATCTCGGTCTTGTGTTCGCGGACTTTTTCTTTGATTTTGTTCCAGTTCATTTGAAAACCTCCTTCATGGTATCCTTCTTACTTTCCTACAAGAAAAGTCTACCATTGAGGAGGTTGTCATGTCTTACATAGCTTATGAAGGTTATTTAGCGTAGCAAGCTGTAAGAGCCTTGAAATAGTTTATCGCGTATGAATTACCGAGTTGTGCAAGACACTGAAGCATTTGTAAACCGAGTCTTTGATTCTCCGGAAAATCCTTACCATTTTTCACTGAATTCATGTAGTATCGTACTGCCATGAAATAGTACGCGATATCAGCATAATTATCATTTTCTTTGATTGTCTTTAGCGATTCAATAATGATTTCGTCAATATCTTGAACTGCAGTTTCTACATCCAATGCTGATTGTTCGAAAGAGGTTCTATTAAGAATTGGGTCAAAGAACTTGCGCCGTTCCTTTTTTGATAAGTTGATCTCAGGCCCGTCAAATTTAAGTGAAAGGATGTTTTCTCCATATTTATTAGCCCATTCGTTGTTTAGTAAGGGAAAGGACGTTCCGAGGGAACAAAAAATACGGAAAACACGTTTACGTTCAGCTCAACAATTTCAAATACACTTCGGACCGGATAAGCGGGAATTACAACCTTGTAGGCCAGGAAGCAGTATTGCTCGTCGATCCTGATAATATA
Organism: Clostridiales bacterium; assembly: GCA_040307715.1. Taxonomy (GTDB): domain Bacteria; phylum Bacillota; class Clostridia; order Peptostreptococcales; family Anaerovoracaceae; genus RUG13615. Next base: position 2,137 of record JAWRJC010000010.1, read on the forward strand.
TGCGTCATTCATGCGTTTTCCGGCAATGTTTCGCTCGGACCGTTATATATGAAAGGCGCTGAAAAGAATACCGAAGGAGGTCTTTCAGCTAGACAGGGAAAGGCTGTGCACGATTATCTCAGGGAGGAGGGGATTAAAAAGACCTTTGGATTGGATGATGCTGAGACCTACATCCTCTCGTTGCAGAAGGAGCCTAAAGGCAAGGCGGATCTTCGCAAACTGCAAAACATCAGTACCGTGTTGCCGGAAAAAGTGATACCTCCCGATATGCTCGATAAAGAATCGGATATTGAAGAAGTAGATGATGAGTTAACCCCCGAGGAGAATGAGAATTCATATATTCAGGAGGAAAGAGATATCTCATTTGACCAGAGAACTGAAAAAGAAAAACGAGAGTCTAGACGAAAAAAATACGGTTACCGCTACGGCGGAGGAAGGTATAAGTAAATATGACGAACGTTGCTAGTTACAACAAAAGGACGGTTTTCAATATCGAAAGACCTGAACAGAACATAGACGATCCCGGTGTAAAACTTGCTGGCAATACGATCAAAAGTCAGCATCCTGTCGAGAACGGACAGTTTACACTTGTTACTGATCAGATCCAGGACCTTCATGATTACATGCTTGATTCAATCAGGATGGGGTTCGAAGGAACCATCATTTATGGAAGTGCATATGCCGGAAAAACGTATGCAATGCGGGAGATCGAAAGATGGTTCAAGGATGAGAACGATCAGGATTTCGCAACCGTGCGGGTGATTCTCCCCGAGAAGAAGTTCACCTTTAAGGAGCTTTACCAGTATCTGTTGGATCAGATCACGCATGAGCCGTTGAGCAAAACAGCAGCCGCACTCAAAGTAAGAAACAGGCTTATCTCCGTACTTGTAGATCTTGGCCAGCACCATGGAAATAGAATTGTTCTTATCCTCGACGAGGCCGAGAATCTGCGGATTGAACACTATAAAAACCTTAAGCACATTTACAACTGCCTTGAGGAATTTGGGGTCGTTATGTATACGTTCCTTGTTGGAACCGAAGCTCTTCTCGATAGCAGAAATGTGTTCAAGACAAGTGGGGCAGAAGGTGCGCAGATCATCCGGAGATTCATGACAAATGAGCATAGATTCACCGGCATTACTGACTATGACAGCCTTGCATATGCCCTCGGGGGATACGACATGCTCACTTATGAAGGTGAGACTTTCACCGAGCACTACTTCCCGGAGGCTTGGAAAAAAGGCGCACGCATGGTTGATATCGCGGATGACATGATGCAGGCGATGCATGAGATTACTTCGTTGCCTAAGATTCCTGAGATTCCGATGGGATATTTTACAAAGGTCATTAACGCAACTTTGAAGTTTTACGGGGCGGACTCGGACATGGATGACGGCAACGGCGGTACTCTTAAAAAAGAATGGCCGTCTAAAGAAGATATCAAAAAAATCATGATCTACCAGAACCTCGATTATAAACTTGTAGATCTTAGCAGCATCAATAAGGGGTTCAGAACAGTATGAAAACCATTTATCCTTGTTATGTAAAAGGAACATCTGCATTTGGGTATTTCAATCAGATGACGTTTGCCAACGCATTTCCTGCAAGGTTCCTTTTCGCGACTAAGAATTGCAAGTATAAACAGCGGAAAAATCCGATTTATCTTTCTCCGCTTCTGGCAGAAACACACTCGATAGATGTGGCAAAAAATATCTATAGCATCATGCCGCCAGATGTTCTTGACAAGATAGCAGAAGATATAAGGAATGAGATCTTCCCGTTCAGCGCAAATAGCGCAAATACATACGAGTTGCTGGTGGAAAAGGAGCTTAAGTATTGCCCTGAGTGCATCAAAAAAGGCGAGCACTACACATATCAGCAGCTCATAATTCATAACAAATGCAGGGAGCATGGTATTCCTCTCAGAAAAGGGTGTCCCCATTGTGGTGCGAGTGTTTCTTCGAGTATCGAAATCACACACAAGGAGGCATTCTTTTGTGATAAATGCAATAATAGTATTATGTCAATTAAAGAACCGGCTGAACTGCTTGTAAGCTTGAAAAACAGAGCTTCAACTGAGTCTCACAGTAGAAGCACGACTAGTCAGATTGCGGAAACAGATGGCTTCGTATTTGGGCTGCCAAATAATAAGAGATTGTCAGATGATGCACTGATTACGGTTAAGAATTACTTTAAATCAGGAGAAATCAGCACTCCTACGATCTATATCGAAAAGAATGGACTGGCTCATAAGGAATGCAAACTGAAAGATTTCATCATACCTTATGCGAAAGGGAGGCTTAAGAAATACGATAAGAAGGATAAACTAGTAGAATTCATTGTGAATAACGAGACTGTTGAGAATACACCAGAAGACCGCTCAGCGGCGTTTTTATTCAGATTGGTAGTGGATGATATAAATCCTCGGAGGCTTTCAATAAAGCCGTTAAAACTCGTGTTTTCAGCGTTGAAAAGGGCGCTTTCTTATGCAGGATTGACCGGGGACGATGTTGACATTATTGCTACTGCGATCCTAAATCGATATATTTCTGATTTGTATACAATGATGGTAAAGCTGATAAATGAGAACCCCGATAAAACGCTGCTGTATCTGACGCATGAGAACCTTATCCAGGATATTTCTTACGATATCATTGTTCTTGAAGACAAAGACGCATTCAAAGTTTATATGATCAATGACTAAACGAATGAAGTAAAGGGAAGTAAGAGTTAATATAAAGAACCGCCGGTTGGCGGTTTTTTATTATGCAGCTCTAGATGTTGCAATTATGCTTCGTTGTTATCCGATGAAATAGGGGGGAGTGTAACAAATTTGTTTCAATCTATGTCACAAATTTCTTTCAAGTGACAGCGTTATACATGCGATATAAACAGTCTTTCGTGATACACAATTATTCCTAAAATCATAATTTTGGGAAGAGATAATACCAAAATCCGCTGAAACAGCCAAAAACGCCGAATCCGTTGTGCCGTAAGCATTTGGCCATTCCGGGCATGCTCGCAGATGTTCTAAGTATTCCGATAATCTGCGCATTGTATATATCCTTTTCAGGCATCGCAATTAATTACGCGTCTGCCATAGTATTCTCTGCCGAGATATTCTCTGTTGCCTTTCTGATTATCTGTTATTAAATATCATGTGATGATAATTCCCCTTGTTTATCATTCATGGATATATCTATAGCCGATCTATCTGCAGTTATGAAAAAACGCTTGCCTTATGCATCTGCTGCATCCGGCCGGCGTTTTTTCATTGATCACTGTGGATCGGGTTTGAGAATGAGCTTTTGGAAATGCCTCAAAAAGCGAGGCTCTATTTTTCGATTTAAGGCGTTTTTTGATACCGTGTGGTATTCCCGGTCCTTGCCTTTTTAATCAGATTTCGGGTACCAGCAGCTTTTGGCCTGCAACCAGCTGATCGGTCTGCGCCATACCGTTAATCACGCGGAGTTCGTTGATCGCGTCGCGCGGATCCATATTATCCGGCATGTATTCGTCTGCGATGACCCAAAGCGTATCGCCGGCGCAGATCTCGATGGTCTTGTAAGACGCTGCAGTCGAGCCGCTGACCTGCGTAGTCGTACCGATCAGCAGATTGAGTGCGGACACAGTGATGATGATGCTGAGCGCGACGAATAATGTAAAGCGGATCCTGGAACGCACCATGTATCTCATTGTCATTTCGATCACTCCTTTGAAACACTTTAAAAGAACGTTTGTTCGTATTTAAATAATAAACATATGTTCGTGTTTTGTCAATAGAAAAAACGAACAAAAGTTCGTTTTTTCAAAAAGCAGATATATCGTTGAAATTTCAACGTTTATTTATATAGTTCCGGCCTTCTGTGACGGAGTGCCTGCAGCTGTTTTCTGATTCTGGAAACCTGTTCGGTATCAAAATCCAGCACCAGAACGCCCTCTTCCTCCCCCATTTCTCCGACGACAGTCCCCCAGGGATCGACAAGCCGGGAGTGACCGTATGTCACAAACGACGCATCGCGGTCTGTCGCACAGCCGACCGCAGCCATATAGACCTGTGTGTCGACGGCGCGGGCGCGTGTTAGGATATCCCAATGCGCTTTGCCTGTGTCGATGTGGAACGCTGCCGGCAGGATGATCATCTCGGCACCCATATCCGCCAGTTTGAAGAACATCTGCGGGAACCGCAGGTCATAGCAGATCAGGACGCCGATCTTCCCGAAGGCGGTATCGACAACGAGTGGATGATCGCCCGGTACGGTGTGGGCGGATTCCTGTGCGGAAACAACGCCGTCCACTTCGATATCAAACAGATGGCATTTGTCGTATTTGCCGATCTCTGCCCCGTGCGGATCAAAGACAAAGCAGGTATTGTCGACCTTCTCCGCGTGACGGATCGGTACGGATCCGCCGAACACATACATCTGGTGCTCTCTGGCCGCCGCCTGCATCAGCGTGTAAGCCCGTCCGCCGGGTTCTTCCGCGTTTTCCAGGCAGTTTTTCGGGGAATACCGTGTCGTCCAGATCTCCGGCAGAACGGCGATATCAGCACCTTGCCGGCCTGCCTCGGCGAGCAGATCACGGGCGACGCTGTAGTTGTCTTCAACGGACGGTCTGGAAATCATCTGACACAGTGCGATCTTACCTTTCATGGGGGCCCTCCTTCATATTATCCTTCACATTTCTTCTCGCTTTTTCCGCGATCTTCGCGACCTTGGAATCCGCGTGCTGTTCCAGCCATTCTTCGCGTTTTTCAACATGCTGTTCATGTTTGACAGCATGTTTTTCGGTCATTTGCTCATCGACCGCGTAGATCTTCACGTATGCCCGGTCGAACCAGTCCATGAGTCGTTTGCGGAAGATTACGCCGAGTGTGAACGCAATAACGGCAACGATGCCGATGATGACGGCGATATGATAATCGCCGGTAAAGATCTGTCTGCCGATCAGGAGACTTCCGATCATACCGGGCAGCCGTCCGACCGTGGACAGGAACAGGAACGGACGCAGTTTCATGTCCGAGATCCCGGCGGCGTAACTGACGACATCCTTTGGGATGCCCGGTATCAGATAGATCAGAAAGACGATGGCAGCGGCTTTGCGGCTGTTCATGCGTTCCACATAGGTGTTGATCGTTTCTTCACCGAAAAGCAGATGCATGGCGTCGCGTCCCAGCAGTTTACCCAGATAATACGTGATGGTCGATCCGAGGACTGCGCCGATTACAGACAGCAGCAAGGCGATCGGAAACCCGAACATGAAGCCTGCAGCGATCTGCAGCGCCTGCCCAGGAATGACACTGATGATGATCTGGATGATCTGGGCGCCCATATACACAAAAGCACCGCCGATCCCGTTGTAATTCTCGATCAGCAGACGCACCCGGTCGAGGTCTTTCATCGTCTCGATCCAGTCCCTGTGGCATAGAAAGATGTACAGCGGCACCGCAATGATGATCGCGATCAGGAGCACGAGTTTGAAAATCGTAAAGATCTTTTTCAGTTTTGCCCGGCGTTCTTTCTTCGCCTGTTCTTCATTCATAGTCAGACCCTGTCCGAGAATCGCTTTCGCATCGGTATTGCTTATAATACGTAATATAATTATTGTTTACAACAATTATGAGTATTGAAAATTCAACAATAATGGTTAGCAAATGTTATTCTTTTCATGCCTGCGGTAATGTCAGCAACCCGTCTTCGTACATCTTCTGGAATGCTTTCATAACACCGAATCTGGCGTGGTCATAGGTCAGACCGCCTTGGAAATACACGATGTAGGGCGCTCTGATCGGGCCGTCTGCGCTGAGTTCGATGGAACTTCCCTGTACGAACGCCCCTGCCGCCATGATGACAGGATCATCGTAACCGGGCATCGCCCACGGCTCGGGATCGACGAACGCATCGACCGGAGAAGCGCTCTGTACGCCTTTGCAGAACGAGACCATGGCTTCTTCCGACCCCAGTTCGATCGCCTGGATAATGTCGCTGCGCGCTTCTCCCGGCGCGGGACAGACCGGAAAACCAAGGTCGCGCCCGACCTGGCCGAGCAGTTCTGCCCCTTCCAGAGCCCCTGCCACAACGTGCGGAGCGATGAAGAGGCCCTGCAGGATGGAACGCGTCTGTCCGAATGTCAGACCGCATTCCCCGCCGATGCCGGGTGCATAAAGCCTTGCAGCCACCTGCTCGATGAGCGATTCTCTGCCGACGATATAACCGCCGGAAAGCGCCAGCCCGCCGCCCGGGTTCTTGATCAGGGAGCCTGCCATCAGATCGGCACCGACATCGGTCGGTTCCTGGATATCGAGGAATTCGCCGTAGCAGTTGTCGACGAAGATCAGGATATCCGGACGTACTGCCTTGACTGCTTTGACGCAGGCTTCGATCTCGGGGATCGTGATCGCCTTGCGCCACGCATAGCCGGTCGCGCGCTGCAGACCGACCATTTTTGTGTGATCGTTCAGTGCGCCAAGAAGCGCTTCCAGATCGATCGTGCCGTCTTCCCGCAGTTCGATCTGCCTGTAGCGGATCCCGTAGTCCTTCAGACTGCCTTTGTTTTCCCCGCGGATGCCGATCGTCTCTTCCAGCGTGTCGTACGGACCGCCTGTTGCGTAAATGAGTTCATCGCCCGGCCGCAGCACGCCGCTGATGGCCAGCGACAGCGCGTGGGTGCCGTTGACGATCTGGGTGCGCACGAGCGCGGCTTCGGTCCCGAAGACCTCCGCATAGATCTTTTCGGTGATCATCCGGCCGGGATCGTCGTAGCCGTAACCGGTGTTCCATCCGAAATGCATGTCGCTGAGACGGTGCCTGCGCATTGCGGCGAGGACTTTGTTCTGATTGTAGCCGGCGATCTCTCTGCGTGTTTTCGCGCCGGCGGCGAGTTTTTCTTCAGCGGATTCCACGGCAGCGAGGATCGCCGGATGGATCCCGGTGCTTTTAAGGAACCGCTCTCTGATGTCTGTGTGCATAAGTGATATCTCCTGCAGGGCTGCCGGGCAGCCCGTTGTATGATCAAATGAAATGGGTCAGAAGGATCGGCGTGACATAGGTCTCGATCAGCGCCGCTACCGCCAGAAGCGGAACGATCAGACACAGGAACGTCCGCAGGCTGTTCGCCAGTGCCTTCTTGACGATGCCGCGGTTGTACCGCCCCTCGCAGATGCGTTTGACGAGACAATAGCACAGGTACAGCCCCATCGAAATGGACAGCAGGATCGCAGGCAGTTCGAAGATCCCGTGCGGCAGGATGCCCGCGAGATACATCACTGCAACGGAATGACCGCTCATCCTGAACATAGCTCCGACCGCGCCCATGACCGCCGCATTCGCGATCAGTATGAGGGCCGTCACAAACAGGAACGGGATCAGACCGAGGAGCACCGCGATCGCGCAGGCTCTTAAGTTGTTGAGAAACAAATGCGGCGCTGAGATTTCTCCGTTAGGCGAGATCTCTTCGACTGTCTTTGAAAACGTTTCTATGACCTGCTGCATTTCTTCCGGGTGATTGTTGAAGAACAGGTCGGTCAGAACGATGAACGCGATAAAAAAGACCACCGTGCCGAGGAAGATCCACCGCAGGTCTTTGCCGATGAACCGCCATGTCTCTTTATACTGTTTGCCAATGAAATGCATAGTTTTCCCCTCATTTGGATACATCTTCAGAGCCGGATGATCCGGTTCCGGCGGCCTGTGCCAGTTCCGCCAGTTTCTCTGTTTCTTCAGTGCCTTCCCGCCGTTCGAGTTCCCATTCCATATCATTGACGAGATCGCGTTTGACGTTCATCTTATGCCGCGCGTACAGCTGCGTTGTAGTGACCTGTTCGTGGTCCAGCAGCGCCTGCACGTCGAAGATCGAGTTGCCGCGGCCGATCAGGCTGGTAGCCGTCGTGGCGCGCAGTTTGTGCGGACTGTACCCGGCATGCCGTGACGTGTGCATCCCGATAGCGGTGTACTTCTTAACGAGTTCCCGAATCTGCCGCTCTGTCATCCGTGAGCCGCGCAGAGACAGGAACAGGGCGTCTTTGTTTTCTTCGCTGAGCGATTCTTCTTTCGGCCGTTCCAGTTCCAGATAGTCCTGCAGGACCGCCGCGACAGACTTGTTCAGAGGCATCGTGGACTCCTTGCCGCGCTTACGGTAGATCAGGAACTCCCCTCTCTGGAAGTTGAACGAACTGACGTTGAGCTGCTGCAGTTCGGACAGGCGCAGCCCGTAGGTCAGGAACAGGACGAGGATCGCCTTGTCCCGGTATTTGGTCTTTTCCCAGAATTGATGCTCTTTCTTCGTGAGTCCTTCTCCGCTCGTGACCGCGTCCAGCATGATCATCACTTCGTCGTCCTGGAGCGCCTTGATCTCGCGTTCTCCCGGTTTGGGGACGCGGATCGGATCGAACCCGTCCGTGATGTTCTTTTCGATGACCTCGTCGCGGTAGAGCTGCTTGAAGAGGACTGAGACCGAAGATTTCTTGCGGGCGAGCGTTTTGTTGTTGTTCTCGTAGATGATCATCGAGTCTTCCTCTTCCACCGTATACCGCCGGCACCAGTCGATGAAGAGGTTGACGTCCACCGCTTTGATGCGGTTGAATTCGCTTCTTGTGATGCGGCTTGGTTCTGCGGCTTCGGTCAGATCGGTCTCGGCGATCAGATACTTGCAGAAGAAAAGCACATCCTGCAGATACGCGCGCCTGGTCATGGGGAGCACATTGCCCCGCAGGTACGCGAAGTAGCCGGCCATGAATACAGGGAGCTGCTTCTGCAGTTCTTCGCAGTCCGCGACGATCCGCTGCTCCTTCATGACGACGTTGTCGGGCTTGTCACTCTTGTTATGGACTTTCAGGACCTTTTGTCTGCCCATGCGTACATATCCTCCAGCCAGTTCTTTGGATCCGTGTATGCCGATCCGTTGAACCAGACCATATCTTCGTACTTTCTGAACCAGGTCATCTGCCGCTTGGCATAATGCCTGGTGTTGCGCTTGATCAGCCGGACCGCTTCGCTGTACGGATACAGCCCGTTGAAATGATCGATCAGTTCTTTATAGCCGATCCCCTTCATAGCGATGTCGTCCGATGTGAAGCCGCGCGCCATCAGGCCGCGTACTTCCTCTTTGAGCCCTGCCGCGAGCATCCGGTCCACCCGTTCGTCGATGCGCCGGTAGAGTACCGGCCGGTCCCAGGTGACGCCGAGAAGTCTGGCGGTGTAGGCATCGCTCTTTTTACGGACATTTTCGAAGGCGGTCAGCGGTCTGCCGTCCAGTTCCGCCGCTTCGAGCGCGCGGATCACGCGTTTTATGTTGTGCGGGTGGATCCTTTCCGCTGAAGCCGGATCGACGTCGGCCAGCCGTGCGTGAAGCGCTTCTTCCCCCTTCTCCTCAGCCAGTTTCTCAAGGTTTCTCCGGTAGTCGCTGTCGCGCCGGGAAGGCCCGAAATCCATCTCGTAGAGGAGCGCGTTCAGATACAGCCCTGTCCCGCCGCAGATAACGGGCAGTCTGCCGCGTTCGAGAATGTCCGCAATCGCCGCTTTAGCCATCTCCTGATAGACCGCAACTGAGAAGTCTTCGCGCGGATCGATCACGTCGATCATGTGATGCGGGATCCCGTCCATTTCTTCCGGAGACGGTTTGGCGCTGCCGATATCCATGTATTTATATAACTGCATGCTGTCGCAGGAGACCACTTCCCCGCCGTACCGCTTTGCCATCGCGATGCTGACAGCGGTCTTACCGGCGGCGGTCGGTCCTGCGATGACCAGGATCTCAGGCTTGTTCATCGCTACTTCCTCTTGAAATCCCGTTCGATCTCGCTTTGGCTCATGCGCAGGAAGGTCGGCCTTCCGTGCGGACAGGCGAACGGGTTCTGACACTTCGCGAGCGCCTGCAGCAGCGCGGTGACTTCTTCCTCTTTCAGTTTGTCATGCGCTTTGACAGCCGCTTTGCAGGCCATCGTGGCGATGCGGTCATGGAGGTCTTCACCGACGAGATCGCCTTTTTTGTATTCAAGTACGTAGTCGTTGAGGAACCGCTCAACATCGACCTCCGTGAAGGACAGCGGAACCGCGCGGATCAGATAGGTGCCGGGGCCGAAGTCCTCGATCTCAAAGCCGATCCCGGCGAGCCCTTTAAGCCAGCCGGTGTCCCCTGCGGCAGTTTCAAAGGTGACCGGGACGAGCAGCATCTGGCTTTCTCCGGCGCGGTCTCTGAAACTCTGCATGATCTGTTCGAACAGGACGCGCTCATGCGCTGCGTGCTGGTCGATCAGATAGAGGCTGGTATCGTCTTTGGCGGCGATATACGTGTCGAACAGGATCCCCATGGGAATCAGCTGTGTAAAGTCAAATGGTCTGTCGAGCGGCGCGGCATCGGTCTGTACCGCTGCCGGTTCACTCCCGGCATCACTGCGGAGTGCAGCCAGCATCGCTTTGACGTCGACCTCCTCCTGTACGGATGTGCGGCTGAACGCGCCTGCCCCGCTGTGCGCATCGCTTGCAGGGGCTTTAAACGCCGGTCTGAGCGCTTTTTGCGCCTGAGACGGCTCGCTGTCCGTCTGTCCGGCTTCTTCTCGCAGAGCGCCGGTTTCAACGCTTTTCGCGGTTTCTTTTTCATCAGGTTCTTCCGCGTCGACGTCTTCGAAGAGCGATTCCCGGCGCACGTGCAGATGCGGGACGAGGTCTTTGGTCGCAAGTCCGCGGAGCAGATTGTCGCGGATGAATGCGGACGTTGCTTCGGCATCGTAGAAGCGGACCTTGTCTTTGCTCGGGTGGATGTTCACGTCGAGTTTATCCGGCGTTGTCTCCAGAAACAGAAAGATCACCGGATATCTGCCGGCGAACATCCTGCCTTTGTAGGCGGCGGACACGGCGTCTTCGATCGTCTTGTCGTGGACGAGACGCCCGTTGACGAAGAAGATCTGCATTTTGCGGCTGGGACGGTTTTCCATTGGATCCGCCATATAAGCGCGCATCGACATCGTGCCGTCCGGGGTTTCCGCTTCGACGGGGATGAGTTTGCCTGACAGGGAGCCGCCGTAAACGGTCATGATGGCAGCCAGACTGTCGCCTTTTCCCCTTGTGTTGAAGAGGATCCTGTCGTTGCTGATGAACTTGAAACGGATCTCCGGGTAGGCGATCGCTGCTTTTGAGAGAAAGTCCGAAACGAGCGCCGCTTCCGCACGGTCGCTCTTCATGAACTTGAGGCGGGCGGGCGTATTGTAAAAGAGGTGCATCACGGTGATGGTCGTCCCCTGTTCGCACCCGATGCTTTTCTTTCCGGTCACTTTGCCTTGCTCCATCAGGAGCCGGACGCCGGCTGTCTGGTCAGCGGTGCGGGTGATCATCTCCAGATCCGAAACCGTGGCGATGCTGCCGAGCGCTTCGCCGCGGAACCCCAGCGTACCGATGTTTTCAAGGTCCTCTTCGGTCACGATCTTGCCGGTCGCGTGCTTTTCGAAGGCGAGTTCTACTTCGCCCTCCGGGATGCCGCTGCCGTTGTCCGTGACGCGGATCATCTCCTTGCCGCCCGCGCGGATCTCGACCGTGATCCGGTCTGCACCCGCGTCGATGGCGTTCTCGACGAGTTCCTTCACAACGGCGGAAGGTCCTGTGATGACCTCTCCGGCTGCGATCTTATTGGCGATATCCTGATCGAGGATGCGGATCATAGATGGGTACTCCTATCTGAAGAATGAGATCTGGTGGCCCTGGTCGCCGTACATCTCTTCCTCTCTTGTTTCCATTTCATTGAGTTTCTGGGTGGCGTTTTCCAGCAGTTCCTTCGGGACGCCTGCCAGTTTGGCGACCTGGATGCCGTAGCTCTTGCTGGCGCTGCCTTCCACAATCTTATGCAGGAAGACGATCTCGCCGTTCTCCTCGCTGACGTCGACGTTGAGATTGGTCAGTCCGGGGAGTTTTTTATCGAGATCGGTCAGTTCATGGTAATGGGATGCGAACATGGTCCGGATCTTTCTCTCCGGGCTGCACAGGTATTCGCAGACCGCCCACGCGATCGACAGACCGTCGTAGGTGCTCGTGCCGCGGCCGATCTCGTCGAGCAGGATGAGGCTCTTTTCGGTCGCCATTTCCAGAATGTACGCCAGTTCGCTCATTTCGACGAAGAACGTGCTCTTGCCCTGCGAAAGGTTGTCTGCGGCGCCGATGCGGGTGAAGATCCGGTCGACGATCCCGATGACCGCCCGTTCGCACGGAACGAAGCAGCCGGCCTGCGCCATCAGTACGATGACAGCGGTCTGGCGCATGTAGGTCGATTTGCCGGCCATATTGGGACCTGTGATCAGGAGCAGGGACCTTGCGTCTCTGTCGAGCAGGACGTCGTTGGACACGAATGTCCCGTTGCGGAGCATCTGCTCGATCACGGGATGTCTGCCCCTCTCAATGAGGATGCTGTCCCCTTCATTCATCTCGGGTTTGCGGTAGTCGTTCTTCTCGCTGACATCCGCAAAGGACGCAAGGACATCCAGCGTGGAGATGCACTGCGCAGTGGTCTGGATCTTCGCGATATAGCCTTTGATGGTCTCGCGGATTTCCTGGAACAGTTCGTATTCCATCTTGTTAATGCGCGTTTCCGCGTTCATGACAAGATCTTCTTTTTCCTTGAGTTCGGGAATGATGAACCGCTCCGCGTTGACGAGTGTCTGTTTGCGGATGTAGTGCTCCGGGATCTTGTCGTACTGGGATCGTGTGATCTCCAGATAATAGCCGAAGACTTTGTTGTAGCCGACTTTCAGATTGCTGATGCCGGTCTTTTCGCGTTCCACTGCTTCCAGTCCCGCGATCCACGCCTTGGCATCCTTGATCGAATCTTTGATTTCGTCGAGCGCCTGCGCGTAGCCGGGTTTGATGAGTCCGCCCTCCTTCACGGTGAACGGCGGATCCTCCACGATGGCTTCGTCGATGAGTGAGTAGACTTTGTCGCAGGTGTCGATCTTGTCGCCTAGTTCTTTCAGCAGCGGTGCTTCGCGGTCCAGCAGGTCGAATTTGATCTCCGGCAGCGCGTAAAGAGAATTGCGCAGGGCGATCATGTCTTTGCCGTTGGCGTTGCCGCAGGCGATGCGCGTGGAGAGCCGCTCGAAATCGTAGACGACTTTCAGCCCTTCCGTGATGTTGTTGCGGAGTATGGGGTCGTCCATGAGTTCTTCGACCGCGTCCAGTCTGTCCTGTATCTCAGGCAGGCTGTTGAGCGGCTCACGCAGCCATTTTTTGAGTTTCCTGGCGCCCATGGCGGTGTGCGTATGATCGAGCACGCCGAGCAGGGATCCCTGCAGTCTGCGGTCAAAGATGGTCTCGGTCAGCTCGAGATTGGCGATGGTCGCCCGGTCGAGCGTCATATGGTTGCCGAGTTCATAAGTGTGCAGCACGATCAGCTGATCCATGCTGTGTTTTTGCGTCTGTTCAAGATAGCCCAGCAGAACGCCTGCCGCGATGATGGCGTGGCGTTTGCCGCCGAGCGAGAGTTCTTCGGGATCTTCCGCGCGGAACTGCCGGAGGACGGCTTTGCGTGCGGCGGGAAGCGTGTACTGCTCTTCCGGCAGTCTGGTCAGATAGGTATCCGCCATGGCTTCCGGCCGCTGCGGATCATAGTAGATGTCCCCTTTTTCGTTGAGCAGGATCTCCCTGGCGCGGATGCGCATGATCTCATTGTCCAGCGCTTCATTGCGGGACAGGCCGGAGAATTCCGTGACATAGATCTCGCCCGTGGAAACATCACAGTAACAGAAACCCGTCCCCCTGCTGTCGATATAGCAGGAGGCCAGGTAGTTGTTCTCGTCGTCTTCCAGCATGGCGCCGTTGGTGATCGTGCCGGGGGTAATGATTTGTATAACTTCCCGTTCCACGAGCCCTTTGGCGGTCTCGGGATCCTCGGTCTGTTCACAGATCGCGACTTTGTACCCCTTTTCGACCAGGCGCGCCACATAAGTATCCGCGCTGTGGAAAGGAACGCCGCACATCGGCGCCCTCTCCTCCAGTCCGCAGGATTTGCCGGTCAAAGTGAGTTCCAGTTCTCTCGAAGCAAGTTTGGCATCGTCAAAGAACATCTCGTAGAAGTCCCCGACGCGGAAGAACAGGATGCAGTCCTGATGCGCTTCCTTGATCTCCATATACTGCTTCATCATGGGCGATAAGGCCATTGTATCTCCTATTTTCTGTTATATGCCTCGATGCCGAGACGGATGAGTTCGACGGCTCTTCTGAGGTCCGCCTGCTTGAGTACATAGGCGATACGCATTTCATCTCTGCCAAGTCCCGGTGTCGCGTAGAAGCCTTCCGCCGGTGCGAACATGACGGTCTCGCCATTGTCGTCGAATTCGGTCAGCAGGAACATCAGGAAGTCCTCCACGCTGTCGACCGGCAGTTTGGCGGTCATGTAGAACGCGCCGCCGGGTTTCTGACAGACAACGCCCGGGATCTTCATGAGTTCTTCGTAGACGACGTCGCGGCGGCCTTCGTATTCGGCTTTCATTTCGTCGTAGTAGCTCTGCGGCAGCGTGTAAAGTGCTGCTGCGCCGACCTGGTCGACCGTCGGAGAGCACAGTCTGCCCTGCGCGATCTTCATGGCGCTGTCCATGAAGAGGCCGCTCTTGCTGAGGATGAAACCGATGCGCGCGCCGCAGGCGGAGAAGCGCTTGGAAACGCTGTCGACGACCAGCACGCGGTCCGCGTATTCGGGCAGCATCATAAAGGAAGTAACGGCTCTGCCGTCGTAAGCGAATTCTCTGTAGACTTCGTCGGCGATGACCCACAGATCATGCTCTTTGGCGATCTCGCAGACAAGGCGCATCTCTTCGAGTGTCAGCACATTGCCGGTCGGATTGCCGGGGGTGATGCAGCAGATCGCGCGGGTCTTTTCGTCGATGGCAGCTTCGATTTTCTCTCTGGATGCGTAATGGTAGCCTTCCTCAGCGACTGTAGTGATCGGTTTGATGCTGCCGCCCGCCTGTGCCGCGAAAGTCGTATAGTTCGTGTAGAACGGCTCCGCAACGAGGACGTTGTCGCCCGGGTCGAGGATGGTCGTGAAGATCATGGAAAGTGCTTCGCTGCCGCCGTTGGTAACGAGGATATCCTTTCTTTCCAGTTCGATGTCAAACCGCTGGAAGTACTTGATCACCGCGTCATGGAGAACGTTCATCCCGCCGGACTCGGCGTAGGCGATGACCTTCTCGTCAAAGGCGCGGATCGCGTCCATATAGCAGGCCGGTGTCTCGATGTCCGGCTGACCTATGTTGAGGTGATAGACCGTCTTGCCGTTTGCTTCCGCATCGAATGCGAATTTGTTGAAACGGCGGATCGGCGAGTACTGCATGGATTGTACTTTCTGGGATAGATTCATGATGCATTCCTTTCCAGCGCCTCGCGGAAGCGCTTATATGTGTGACATTGCACTTATTGAGCAATAAGGATGAACGATTGGAGCGGCCGGGTGCATACCCGGCGCGGGTGCTTCATTCCGCCTTGTTTTTCAGCGCAGCATGCGCTTCTTCGACAACCTTTGCAGCGGCATCGTCCGGCAGCGGTGCTGCTGCAAAGTCCCCTTTTTTCAGGAGGACCAGGTATTCGATATTCCCTTTGGCGCCTTTGATCGGCGAGTAGGTCAGGCCGGCAGGTGTAAAGCCGTTATCAGCCGCATACCCGAGCACCTTGCCAATGACTTCGCGGTGTACGGCAGCATCCCGGACGATCCCGTTCTTGCCGACCTGTTCGCGGCCGGCTTCGAACTGCGGTTTGATCAGCGAGACCACGGCAGCTTCGTCCTTTGTGACTCTGGCTGCCATCGGAAAGATCAGCGCTGTAGAAATGAACGAGACGTCGATGCTGACAAAGTCCGCTTTCGGTTCGATCAA
Organism: Clostridiales bacterium; assembly: GCA_040307715.1. Classification (GTDB taxonomy): domain Bacteria; phylum Bacillota; class Clostridia; order Peptostreptococcales; family Anaerovoracaceae; genus RUG13615. The sequence continues at coordinate 17,981 of JAWRJC010000010.1, forward strand.
CGCCGGATCCATGTACCGGATGTTCGTCTTTTCCATAACAGTGACACGCTCATCGATCCTGAGCTTGTAGTCCAGCTGTCCGTATCCGACGTCGACAGCGAAGACATGTGAAGCGCCTTCCCGGAGCATGCAGTCTGTGAATCCGCCCGTGGAAGATCCCATATCGACGCAGACCGCGTCCTGCAGAGAGAACCCGAAGGTGTCGATGGCTTTTTTTAATTTGAGACCGCCGCGGCTCACATAGGGGCAGCCGCTTTCTTTTACAGTCACGGCGGCGTCTTCTTTGACCGGTGTGCCCGCCTTGTCGACGCGCAGGCCGTCCACGAAGACGATACCTTCCATGATGGCTGCTTTTGCTTTTTCGCGGCTCTGGAAATATCCGTGTTCAGTGAGCCAGATATCAAGCCTTGTTTTCAAGAGTAGCCACGATCCTTTCTATCAGTTCGTCTTTGTTAAAACCATATCTGTCCTGCAGCTGCGCGGTCGTCCCCTGTTCGATAAACGCATCGGGCCAGCTGACATGCAGAACCTGAACCGGGTGGTTGCAGAGTCTGGCAGCGACCGTTTCGCCGAAACCGCCTGCTGCAACGTTGTCCTCGAGAGTGACGATCAGACGGGTACGGTCTGCCGATGCGAGCAATGCGTTTTCATCGAGCGGCTTGAGGATACGCGGATCCACCAACCCGGTGCGGACGCCTTTGGCGCGCAGTCCTTCCGCGATCTGTGCGGCATTCTGCATCATATCGCCGGCAGCCCAGATCTCGCAGTCCGCGCCGACCGCCAGGACCTGTGCCCCTTCCGTCAGCGGGATGTGCAGGAACGGCAGTTCCGGTGCTGTGCCGCGCGGATAACGGACGGCGCAGGGACCGCCCAGAGAGATGGCATACTGCAGCATCGCGGCCAGTTCCTCTCCGTCGCGGGGAGACAGGACCGTCATATGCGGCATGTGCGAAAGATAAGAAATATCAAATTGTCCGTGATGCGTTTCTCCGTCGCCGCCCACGTTGCCGGAGCGGTCGATCGCCAGGACGACAGGGAGTTCATTCAGGCAGACATCGATGAGGATCTGATCGTAGGCGCGCTGCAGGAATGTCGAATACACTGCAACGACGGGTTTCATTCCTGCTTTGGCAAGCCCTGCTGCAAAGGATACAGCGTACTGTTCGGCGATGCCGACATCGAAGAGCCGGTCCGGGAACTGCTGTGCGAACGGGCGCAGCCCGGTCCCGTCCACCATGGCTGCGGAGATCGCGACAACAGCAGGGTCTTTTTCCGCCAGTTCGATCATCTTGCTGCCAAAGTGTTCGGAGAAGGACGGTGAAGAGGCTTTCAAAAGCGGCGCCCCCGTCTGCTTGTCGAACGGACCTGTCCCATGGAAGACATCCGGATTGTTCTCGGCATTCCGGTACCCTTTTCCCTTCCGTGTGATGACGTGAAGGATCACGGGACCGTCACAGGCATCAGCCAGTTCAAGATGCTTCAGGAGTGCATGGATATCATGACCATCGACCGGTCCGAAATATGTGAACCCGAGTTCCTCAAAGAGGATCCCGTCTACGAGCGCGTATTTGATGGTGTCGCGGAATTTTGTCAATCCGTGCATCATCCCTTCGCCGACCGTCGGGATCTTCTCCAGCACGCGGCTGACTTTTCTTTTGAAACCGTAGTATCCTCTTGAAACACGCAGTTTGTCCAGGTGGTTTTCAAATCCGCCTGTGCTTCTGTCGATCGACATCTCGTTGTCGTTCAGGATGATGATGGCTTTCGTTTTGGAAGCACCGAGGTTGTTCAGCGCTTCATACGCAAGCCCGCCCGACATGGAGCCATCCCCGATCACCGCTACCGTACGGTAATCTTCCCCGTTCAGATCGCGCGCGGCGGCAAGGCCGGCCAGCAGCGACAGAGAGGTGCTGCTGTGTCCCGTGTCGAAGA
>JAWRJC010000011.1:0-16484 GCA_040307715.1 Clostridiales bacterium
TGACCGCTTTCTTCTTCCCGGATATCCGAAAGATCGATGCCGATGTCGTTGCCGAGGAGCCGCGCAAAGGAGATCGCACCTTTGCCGTACTTCCGTCTGACTTCGTCCACGGCCCGGTCCAGGGTTTCTGTTTTTTCGCGGTCGCCCGTGCCTGTACCGAACATATCCATCTGGACTTCGCTGTAGGTTTCGTCACACAGATTGATCCCGGTAACAGTGAGCAGCCTTACAGGTTTGTGCAGGAAAGGCGTTTCCGAAACGATGGACAATGCCGCCTTGAAGATCTCTTCCGCGGTATTGACCGGCGCGGGGAGTGTCTTCTGCCTGGAAATCGTCTTAAGAGATGGGTCCTTGATGTCCACTTTGACACCGAAGGCCTTCATTTCATGCGCTCTGAGACGGGATGCCACATGGTCGCTGAGCGCCGCGAGGGCAGTTCGGATATCTTCTTCGCCCCGCAGGTCTCTGCGGAACGTGATGCCGTTGCCTACAGACTTGATCTTCTGTTTTTCCCAGGCAAGCTCGACGGGGGCTTCGTCCAGCCCGTTGGCATACTCGTAAAGCATGCCGCCGTACTTACCGAATTGAGCGGTCAGGAAAGACCGGTCGGAAGAGGCGATGTCGCCAATCGTCAGAATGTTGTATTTTGCCAGTTTTTCAGCAGTTGCGCTGCCGACAAAGAACATGTCGGAGGCAGGGAGCGGCCAGAGGATCTCTTTGTAGTTTTCTCTGGTGATGACCGTTGTCGCATCCGGTTTTTTGTAATCGCTTCCCATCTTGGCGAAGATTTTGTTGAAGGAAACACCGGCGGACAGAGTGAGACCGGTTTCTTCCCGGACGGTCCTGCGGATCGTGTCGGCAATGGTCTTCCCATCACCGAAGAGTCGCTGACTGGCTGTGACATCGAGCCACGACTCGTCGATGGAGAAGGGCTCTACCATATCGGTATACCGCTGATAGATCTCATTGATGATCCCGCTCCAGTACTTGTATTTATCGTGATGCGGTGCGACAAGTTTGAGATCCGGGCACAGCCGGAGCGCCTGCCAGACAGTCATGGCCGTTTTGATCCCATACCTTTTGGCTTCTTCGCTTTTGGCAAGAATGATGCCGTGGCGGTTCTCCGGATCGCCGCAGACAGCCATCGGCAGCCCAACAAGGTCGGGCCTTGAGAGCAGCTCGACGGAGGCGTAGAATCCATTCATATCGCAATGCAGGATGGTGCGGTCCTTCGTGTTCGTTTCCATACGCATATCATAATCCATTCACCGGGCGATTCTCAAGTATGGTATACTGTTGAAGACTAGAACTCAACACATCGAGGAGGTATTCATGAAATCATCCAATATACCGGACTACGATATAGCGATCATCGGCGGTGGTGCTGCCGGCATGGCGGCTGCTGTAACTGCCAGGATTGCCAGCCGCGGCGCATCGATCGTGATCCTTGAAAAGAACGACAAACTCGGCAAAAAACTGTATGCGACAGGCAACGGACGCTGCAATCTGTCCAACGTACGGGCATACGGCTGCTGGGACGTTGTTTTTATGTTTGAAGAGATCGGGATGATGTGTACGGAGGATAACGAGGGGCGTATGTATCCTGCCTCCGAGCTCGCGGGCGATGCGGTCTTCTTTCTGGAAGACTTTATCCGCAATCACGACGTCAATGTGATGACCGGTACCGCTGTCGAAAGTGTCGAACCAGCCCCTGCAGGCGGCTATCTGATCTGCAGCGGAGATATCACGGTGCATGCCACAAACGTGCTTCTTGCGCCGGGCGGAAAAGCAGGTCCGATGTATGGGACAACAGGCGATGGGTATGTGATGGCGAAAAAGCTCGGCTACGAACTCAGCCCCGTGTATCCCGCTCTGACAGGGATCGAGACGAATGTGAAGTCTCTGAAAGGGGTCCGCATGAGGGCGCTGGTCAAGCTCCTGCGCAAAAGTGAAGTCATTTATGAAGAGTTCGGGCAGGTCCAGTTCACCGATTACGGCATGTCCGGCATCGTCATCATGAACGCTTCGGCACTGGTCGAACTGAAAGACGGACTTTCTTTTAACGACTATGAACTGGTTCTCGATTTTGTGCCGGACCGCATTGACGCAGAACTCAATGCGCTGCTCGGGCACCGGATCGAAAAAGGGGTATCCGCACTGCGCGGGTTTGTGCCCGAAAAACTGGCTGCGTACATCCAGGCGCAGGCTGACAGCGTCTTTGAGGATGAAAAGAATTCCAAAAGCGAACAGCAGGTCTATTTTGACTCTCTCAGAGGGATGCGTTTTCAGGTGACAGGTGTGAATGGCTGGAAAGGGGCGCAATGCACCTGCGGCGGTGTCAAGCTGGACCAGGTGTTCGAAAGAACGATGGCGTCGCGCCTTCATAAAGGCCTTTATTTTGCCGGTGAGATCCTCGATGAATGCTATCCCTGCGGCGGATTCAATCTGACACAGGCGTTTTTCACCGGTCTCAAAGCAGGGAAAGCGATGGCGTTGGCTGTCCGCAAATAAAGGTATAGGGCATGAACAGATACCGCATCAGCGAAGTCAAGATCGGGATCTTTGAGGATCCTGAAGAAGCGCTTGAGAAAGCGATCTATAAGCGTCTCAGAAAAATGGCCGGCAGACTGCCGTCCGGTTTTGCGGTGTCTTCCTATGAGATCGTCAGGGAGTCTGTCGATGCGCGCAGAAAACCGCAGATCCTGCGTGTCTACACCATCGATATCGAGACAGCGGCGACTTTGCCGCTCAAGGAATCGCCCGATCTGACATACCGGCAGCTGTATGCCGCGGAGCAGCCATCTGCTCCGCCTGTCGTGGTCGGTGCGGGGCCTTGCGGACTCTTCTGTGCACTGATTCTGGCCCGCGGCGGTCTTCAACCTCTGCTGCTGGAACGCGGCCGCGCCATGGACGATCGGATCAGGGACGTCGAACGGTATTGGAACGAGGGTATTCTCGACGAATCTTCCAATGTCCAGTTCGGAGAAGGCGGCGCGGGGACGTTCTCAGACGGCAAACTCACGACCGGAATACGTGATCCGCGCGTCAGGAAAGTCCTAGAAGAATTCGTCGCCGCGGGGGCCGATCCGTCGGTCCTCTGTAAACAGCGGCCGCACCTCGGTACCGACAGGCTGCGTGAGATCATTCCTGCGATCCGACGGGAAATCGAACAACTGGGCGGTCAGGTCCTCTTTGGTGAACAGGTCACGGATATATGCACAGAAGGAACAGGCGTGGAACGCACTGTGACTGGTGTCAGGACGGCAGGCGGTCATGCGTTCGCAGCTTCTTCCGTTGTTCTTGCAGTCGGACACAGCGCCAGAGACATCTTCCGTATGGCACACGGAATGGATCTGCCCATGGAACAGAAACCGTTTTCGATCGGCGTGCGCATCGAACATCCGCAGGACCTGATCAATGCCGCCATGTTCGGAGAAGACTGGCGGCAGATAACGGATATCATCGGACCGGCGGATTACAAAATGGCGGTCCACAAGGACGGCCGGGGGATCTATACGTTCTGTATGTGCCCCGGCGGAGAAGTCGTCATGTCCGCCAGTGAAAAGGAAACGATCGTCACTAACGGGATGAGTTACAGCGACCGTGGAGGGGCGTTTGCAAACAGCGCGCTTCTGGTCGATGTCAGACCTGCGGACACGGCGGCATGGGCAGAAGATAAAGACTTCCCCGGTGTGCTGTCAGGAGCTGCCTTCCAACGTTGCTATGAACAGGCAGCGTACCTGGAAGGGCAGGGAACCGCACCGTCTGTACAACTCGCGGATCTTTCCGGTTCGGCGGTCGAACGGTCGCTTCCCGCCTATGTACCGCAGTATATGTCACTGGCGATGCCGGTATTCGGCAGCCGGATCAGGGGATTCGACGCACCGGACGCGCGGCTGACAGGAGTGGAAACGCGCAGTTCTTCCCCCGTCAGGATCCTGCGGGATGAAGAAACGCTGCAGAGCATCGTCCGCGGGCTGTTCCCCGCAGGCGAAGGTGCAGGCTACGCAGGCGGGATCACCTCGGCTGCCGTCGATGGGATCCGCATCGCGGAAACGATCCTCCGTCAGTATGCGTCAGGCGATGAATGAATTTTCAGAAACTTTTCTCTGAAACCGTACTATTTGGAAGAAATTGTGTTATAATAAATATATCAAGAATGGTCGCTGACATCTGACAGCTTGTGTACAATGCGGCATGACCGCCGGTACAGTTAAATAGGAGGTGCACCATGGATAAACAGATCATCATCACGATCGGGCGCGAGTTCGGCAGCGGCGGTCTGGAGATCGCTGAAAAGCTTTCCGCCAGACTCGGCATCCCTGTCTATGATAAGGAGTATTTCACACAACACCTCAAAGACGACAGGATCATAGAAAGAAATCAGGTTCTGTTTGACGAGAGTTCACCCTTGACGATGCCTTCCGTTTCCATGATCGGATCAGACTGGTTCGACAGACAGGGCAAGATCGACTATGCGGAGTTCAACTACATCAAAAAAGAAGCCGACGCGGGCAAATCGTTCATTGTCGTCGGCCGCTGCGCGGAATACGTTCTGAAGGATCATCCCGCAAGAGTCAGTTTCTTCATTCTCGGGGATCCTGACATCAAGGCCGCGCGCATCGCGGAGATGTACAATCTGTCCGATCAGAAGGCGCATACCGCCTGCAAGAATATGGACAAGACGAGAAAGGCGTACCACAACTTCTACAGCACTGTGAAGTGGGGCGATTCCAGAGCGTACGATCTGTGCATCAACAGCTCCCGTGTCGGGATCGACAACGCGGTCGGGATCATCGAGAACTACATCAAAGTATGGAAACAATAGTATTTAAGAAAAAGAAAAGGAGCCGCGATCCGGCTCCTTTTTTTATGCTTTGATCAGAAGGCTCTTTCCGGTCATCTCAGGCGGGATCGGAAGGCCCATCATATCGAGCAATGTCGGTGAGAGGTCGCAGAGCCTGCCGCCGTCCGCAAGCGGTGCGGCGTTCTCGGCGATGTGGATGAGCGGAACTACATTGAGGGAATGCGCGGTCATCGGACCGCCGTTTTCATCGATCATGACGTCCGCATTGCCGTGGTCCGCGGTCAAAAGCAGCTGTCCGCCTTTGGAAAGGACCTTCTCCACGATCTTTCCGACGCAGGTGTCGACCGCTTCCACAGCCGCCACGGCAGCTTCCAGAACACCGGTATGGCCGACCATATCGCAGTTTGCAAAGTTCAGGATGACAACATCATAAATATCCTCGTCCAGTTTTTCCAGCAGCGCATCTGTCACAAGATAAGCGCTCATCTCCGGCTGCATGTCATAGGTCGGAACCTTCGGAGAGGGGATGAGCAGGCGGTCTTCACCCGGATTGGGCGCTTCCACACCGCCGTTGAAGAAGAACGTGACGTGCGCGTACTTTTCCGTTTCCGCGATGCGCAGCTGTCTGGCACCGAGCGAGGAGAGATATTCTCCGAGTGTGTTTTTATAAGTTTCCGGTTTGAACGCGATCTCAACATTCGGAAGAGTCGCATCGTATTCCGTCATGCAGATGTAGCACAGATCCCGGATGGTTTTCCGCCGTTCGAACCCGTTGAAATCCGGATCTACAAAGGTACGGGTGATCTCTCTGGCACGGTCCGGCCGGAAATTGAACATGATCATCGCGTCGCCGTCATTCACGGTCATGGCCGGATCAAGAGAAGTGGGGAGAACGAATTCGTCATTGTCGCCCCGTGCATAAGAGTTTTCGACGGCTTCTTTCGCTGTGGACGCATGGAGCTGGTTGGCAAGCGTCATCGCATCATAGGCTTTCTGCACACGCTCCCAGCGCTTGTCACGGTCCATCGCGTAATAGCGGCCGGAGATGGTCGCGATGCGGCCGAGCCCGATTCTCTGCATATAGGCTTCGAGCTGTTCCAGATATGTGACCGCGCACTGCGGCGGCACATCACGTCCGTCCAGGAAGGCATGGACAGCCACCTGTGCGATGCCTTTTCTTTTCGCCATGTCGAGCAGCCCGAACAGGTGATCGATGTGGCTGTGGACGCCGCCGTCCGACACCAGCCCGAGAAGGTGGAGACAGGACCCGTTCGCAAGAACATGATCCATCGCCTTGTTCAGTTCCGGGTTTTCAAAGAACGAGCCGTCTTTGATCGCATGTGTGATCAGCGAAAGATCCTGATAGATCACGCGGCCTGCTCCGATGTTGAGATGGCCGACTTCGCTGTTGCCCATCTGTCCTTCCGGAAGACCGACCGCTTCTCCGCAGCACAGCAGCTGGGTATTAGGATAAGTCGCAAAAAGATGATCGAGGTGCGGTGTTTTAGCCAGAGAAATCGCATTGCCGGGACCGTCCGGTGCTTTTCCAAACCCGTCCAGGATCATCAGCATAGTAGGTCTTTTTTTGATATTCATTCGTTACCTCAGTCGTGCTCATATTAGTTATTATCAAGTGTGCCGCAGGGCACACCTATGGGAATTATACCACGAAAATGCTATAATCACAGCGGAGGATCTAAGACAGCATGCGCGACATAAAGTGGACAGATCGCCAGGAAAGCGCGATCAGTGAAAAGAATACCAATCTTCTCGTTTCAGCGGCAGCCGGCTCCGGCAAGACAGCCGTCCTTGTCGAGCGCATCATCCGGCTCATCCTCGAAGGCGGTACCGACATCGACCGCTTTCTTGTCGTCACTTTCACAAAAGCTGCTGCCGCGGAAATGAAAGAAAAACTCGTCCGCGCAGTCCGTGCGCAGATCCGTGTTGAGACAGACCCTGAAAAACGCGCTTTTCTGCACCGGCAGCTCGACCGCATGTATCTGGCGAATATATCGACGTTCCACAGTTTCGCGATCGGTGTGGTGCGGCGGTTCTTCCAGTACGCAGACGTCGATCCGACAGTCCGCGTCATCGATGAAGGAGAAGCGGACATTCTTCTCTGGGACGCGATGGAAGATGTTTTCCGTGCGCTGTTCGATGAGAACGACCCCGCGTTTGTGCGTTTCCTCGACCGTCACAGCCGCAACGGCGGCGAAGAATCGCTGCGTCAGGCTCTATTAAAGGACTACAACAGACTGCGCAGTATTCCGCACTACCTGGAATGGCTCGAAGATAATCTGACCAGACTGACAAAACCGGTCCCGGCATCCTTGCAGGGAGAGGCACTTGCGTATCTTCGCAGTGTATATCTGGATGCCCTTAACAAAGCAAGAGGCGCATTCGGCGACCTGTATGAACTGCTCCGTGAAAACGGTGTCGAAACATTTGCCGTCCAGATCGGTGCGCAGCTCGATGCCGTTGATGAAATGATCCGCATTTGCACAGAACAGGACGATTTCAGACAGTGCATCACATCGCTGCCGGCGGCGTCACTGGCGCAGACACAACTGAACGCAAAGGCGAAGGCGGAAGAGAAGGCCGCTTATCAGACGATCAAAGACCGGGCACCGGCGCTCCTGCGGGAAGCGAAGAAGTATCTCTCAGATCTGCAGAAAGTCTATTTGAAGCGCAGTGACAGCGAAGAAGAAGCCATGATGCGGCAGACCGCTGAAGACGGTGCCGTTTATCTCGGGATCCTGCGCCGCCTCGAGGCGCTTTACAAGGCGGAAAAGAAAGACCGGCGCGTGATCGATTACAGCGACATTGAACATCTGGCGATACGGGTCCTTTCAAACGAAGATGCGGCATCGATCTACCGCAGTCAGTTCGCCTACATTTTTATCGATGAATACCAGGACAGCAACTACCTGCAGGAAGAGATCATCAGCCGGATCGCCGGTGAAGACAACCTGTTTATGGTCGGTGATGTCAAACAGAGTATCTACCGGTTCCGTATGGCGGAGCCGGACATTTTCCTGCACAAATACCACCGGTACGCGGTATCGGAGGGCACTGACAAGAAGATCGACCTCAATGACAATTTCCGCAGCAAAGCCGGTGTGATCGAGGGCGTCAATTTTGTCTTCCGTGATCTGATGGACGGATATGATGAAAACGCCGCGCTCCATCAGGGCGCTCCGAATGAAAAGGATATCGATTATCCCGTTGATCTGTATTTGCTGGACCGCACGGCCGATGCGGTCGATGAGACAGGAAAGATCGACGAAGAACTCGCGGAGATGAAGTGGCAGGAAAAAGAAGCGCTTATGATCTGCGGCAAGATCAAAGCGTTGCTCGGAAAGCCCATCTACGATGCCAAAGCAGACACCGTGCGCGGGATCCGTCTTAAGGATATCGTGATCCTGATGCGCAGCATCAAACAGGCGGGACCGGTCTACAAAGATGTCTTCAGAAGGGAAGGGCTCGGCGTATTCGTGGCGGATACCAGCAGTTTCTTTGAAACGATGGAGATCCAGACCTTTCTCGATCTGCTGCGGCTGCTCGACAATCCGCAGCGTGATCTGGCTCTGCTTGGCGTCCTTCGTTCCTTCTTCTTTGATTACAAGATCAACGATCTGATCAGGATCCGGATGCATGATAAGACCGTACCGTTCTATCAGGCATTTTCCGACTATGCAGAACGGGGAGAGAACGCGCAGCTCCGCCTGCGGTGCCGGGATACAGCGGAAACACTCGGAAAGTGGAGAAGGGAAGCCGCCTATCTGCCGCTCGATGAGCTGATCGGCCGTCTTCTGCATGACACCGGTTATTTCGGCTGTATGGGCGCTGTCCCCGGCGGTCAGCAACGGCAGGCCAACCTCCGTACGCTCGCGGATAAAGCGCGCGGTCTTATGGAAATGGGCAGAAACCGCATCCAGGACCTGTTGCGGTACGTGGAATCTCTCCAGGCGCGCGGCAGCGTGGATGTCGGGCAGACCAGCATCCTCGGCGAAAATGACGATGTTGTCCGGATCATGACGATCCACAAGAGCAAAGGTCTGGAATTCCCGGTCGTCTTTGTCAGCGGTCTCGGCGCCGGTGCAGGACGCGGCACTTCCGGCGGTTTTGCCGTCATCGACAAAGAAATGGGATGCGCGCTCCCGTATGTCGACACAGAGAAGCGCTGCCGCGAAGAACTGCTGCTGAAGACGCTGATCAGGGAAAAGCAGAAGCGGCAGGAGGAGGAAGAGGACATACGCGTTCTGTACGTTGCCATGACCCGTGCACAGGACAAACTGATCCTGACAGCTGCGATCGATCCTTTAAGAGAGAGCAGTTCCTATTATTACGGCAAGCTGCCGCCGGTCCTTGAAAAGGAAAACTGCCCGATCCGCGTGACCGAAGAATCGCTGCCGGCCGGCAGCAGCCGCACCATGACGCCCGAACGGATCAGCATCGATACACTGCTGAAGCCGTACCTTGCCAACCGGGATCCGGCTGTGCGGGATACTGTCGGAGAACTTCTGTCAGCAGTGTATCCATATGAAGCAGAACTCACCGCCAAGTCCAAATACTCGGTTTCCGAGCTCAATCATCACGAGGAACTTAAGCCGCCTGTCATCCGCCTGACGCGGTTCTTCCAGACAGACGAAGAGGAAGAGGAACAGAACAGACAACGGGCAGGCAGCCTGACAGGCGCGGCGCTCGGTACCATCCTGCATACTGCCATGGAGCATCTTCCTTTGAACACTCTTCTGCCCGCGGTCTACCCGGACGGAGAAACACCGGCAACAGAAGGACTGCCAGAAAAGATCGATGCCTATCTCGACGGCCTGGCCGCACAGGAGATCCTTACACAGAAAGAGCGCGCTTCTGTCGATCCGGAAATGATCGTGCGTTTCCTGACAAGCCCTGTCGGAAAGCGTCTCAGGCATGCGGCGGCGATCCGGCGCGAAACGCCGTTCACCTGCACGTTCAGCAAAGACGGCAGGGATGTGCTGGTCCAGGGGATCATCGACTGCTGGTTCGTCGAAGACGGAAAGATCGTACTGCTGGATTACAAATCCAACATGAAGACCGATAAGATCCGCGAACTGTATCAGGCACAGATCGACCTGTACCGGGAAGCGCTTGAAGAATTGACCGGCATACCTGTCAAAGAATCCTATCTGTATCTGCTCCGTGACAGCCGTCTGGTCGAAATGTGATACTGCAGAAGATGCACGTGAATATGAAAAAGCAATAAAAGAGCCCCTCCGTAAGGAGAGGCTCTTTGTTCGCGTATATCTGTCAGTGACAGGTGAGGGGATCTTTATACAAGACCCTGAGCCATCATTGCCTCAGCAACTCTTTCGAACCCGGCGATGTTCGCGCCCTGGACCAGAGCGTTCTTATTGCCGTAGTACTTCTCACCAGCGTTCGCGCAAGCGCTGTAGATGTTCTTCATGATCTGGTGCAGCTGCGCATAGACGTCTTCATGCTGGAAGACGGTGTGGCCGCTGTTCTGACCCATCTCGATGCAGGAGCAGGCAACACCGCCGGCGTTGGCAGCCTTCGCGGGGCCAACAGCGATCATGTTGTCCATGAGATACTTCAGTGCATCGTTGGTGGTGGGCATGTTCGCACCTTCGCAGTAGAACTTGCAGCCGCCTTCGACCATCTGCTGCGCGTGTTCCATATGAACGTCGTTCTGCATCGCGCAGGGGATGAACATGTCGACTTTGCAGCCGGTATCCTGGAAGACGCCCCAGGGCTTCTTGCCGGGGAAGAACTTCGCTTCGGGGAACTTCTCTGCATACGGAGCGCAGATGTTCTTGCCGGAGCCTCTCAGCTCGAGCAGGTAAGCAACCTTCTCGTCAGTGCTGATGCCTTCCGGATCGTAGATGTAGCCGTCCGGACCGGAGATGGTGACCAGCTTAGCGCCGAGTCTCTGGAGCTGCCAAGCAGTACCCCAGGAAACGTTACCGAAACCGGAGATCGCGACAACCTTGTCCTTCATCTCTTCGCCGTTTGCCTTCAGCATCTCTTCCGCATACCAGACGATACCGAAACCGGTAGCTTCTGTTCTGCCGAGCAGACCGCCGTAGGGGATACCTTTACCAGTCAGAACGCCGCCGTCGAATCTGTCGACGATTCTCTTGTACTGACCGAAGAGGTAACCGATTTCTCTTGCGCCGACACCGAGGTCGCCAGCCGGGACGTCAGTGTAGGGACCGATGTGTCTGTAGAGCTCTGTCATGAAAGCCTGGCAGAATCTCATGATCTCAGCATCGCTCTTGCCGTTCGGATCGAAGTCGGAACCGCCCTTGCCGCCGCCGATCGGCAGACCGGTCAGGGAGTTCTTGAAGATCTGCTCGAAGCCGAGGAACTTGATGATGCCGGGATAGACGTTCGGAGCGAAACGGAGACCGCCTTTGTAGGGGCCGATTGCGCTGTTGAACTGATATCTGTAGCCTTTGTTGACCTGGACTTTGCCCTCATCGTCAACCCAGACGACTCTGAAGGTCACGCCTCTTTCCGGCTCGGTCAGTCTCTCGAGCAGGGCGCACTCTTCATACTCCGGATGCTGTTCCATAACGGGAGCCAGGGAGCTGAGTACTTCTTCTACAGTCTGGTGGAATTCGACTTCGCCAGGGTTCTTTTCCTTGCAAAGATCGATACATCTCTGTACATAATTGGACATTTTAAACATCTCCTTCAAAAATGTAGCTGAGTGGATATACGTACTGCATTTATTATACTCAAACAAAGCTGTATGTTCAATTGCAGCTGCGAAAATAAGATTATTCAGAACATTAAACATAACAATACAAAACAAGCATTCCAAAATGGTAAAAAATGATAGAAGAGATATTACCGGAATGGTATAATTTCAGCATCGGAATGTGAAAGAAACGGAGGGATACGGACGTGGCTAACACAGGTGCCCAGTTATACAGAATGATCGAGTCCCGGCTGACTGACAGAGATTTCCTCAAGCAGCTTGGGCTTTCGAAAAAGCGGTTCCTGGAGATCCTGGAGGAAGATGACCTCAAGGAAGCTTTCGCAAAGACCGGAGACCCGCTGCAGCTTACCTATGAACAGATGATCCGGCTCTGGGAAACCACAGCTGTCCGTTTCGGTGCAGCGCCTGAAGAGGGATGGCTATCCTATCTGTGTGAAACGACGGTCACAAAGCTTTTCGGAGACGGCGACCGTCCGGAAGATCCCGCCTGTGCCGGCAGCGCACTGCTGCTCTGGCAGGTACTCGATGCCTTCACGGACTTCAGAAGGCAGGAAGCGCCTTTTGATCCAATGAGGGATATCCGCCCCGCAACAGAGGAGGAGATCGCGGACAGCGACACGAAAGAAGAATATCTGCGCATGATGGCGGAAAGCCGCCGCATGCATATCTTTACGTTCCTGATGCTGGAAAAGGAATATATCGGATTTGACACGGTCGGACATGTATTCGGTGTCCATCATGTAGCCATGCATGTTGGAAGACAACTTAAAAAAACAGGCGTTCCCGTTGATCTCGCGCTGATCTCCGCCGCCGCACTGGCGCATGATATCGGCAAATTCGGCTGTAAAGGGGATGAGGTTCGCCGTATCCCGTATCTCCACTATTACTATACCGACAAATGCCTGACAAGGTTTGGATTCCCGACGATCTCGCACATTGCAAGCAATCATTCCACCTGGGATCTCGAACTCGAAAACCTGTCCGTCGAATCTCTGCTGTTGATCTACGCGGATTTCCGCGTCAAAAGCCGTTACGAAGACGGAAAAGAGATCATCGTTTTTTACAGCATGAAAGAAGCCTTCGACGTGATCCTCGGCAAACTCGACAACGTGGACGAGAAGAAAAAGGCCAGGTATGAACGGGTCTACAGTAAGATCAAAGACTTTGAGGATTTCATGAAAGCCCGCGGTGTCAGCGTCTATCTGGACCGCAGCGAACTGAAGACGACCAGATGGGTCGATCCGGCGCTTCTCAAACCGCAGCAGGTCGTCGACCGCACGAAATACCTGGCGGTCAAATACAACATCGAGATCATGCATGAACTGCGCACGGATGCTTCGTTTGGAGACATTCTGGAAGACGCGCGTACGGAACACAACTGGAACCACATCCGCGCCTATCTGTCCATGCTCGAAGAGTACTTTACGTACATGACCATGCGGCAGAAGCAGATGACCATCGGGTTCCTCAAAGAGCAGCTGATCAGCCGCGAAGGCGATGTCCGCAGACGCGCGGGCGCCCTGATCGGAAGGATCATTGCCAACTACCAGGAGCATTACCGCAAAGAACTCCCTGCAGGGGCTGCCCGCAATGAAGGCATCAGAGCCAACCTGGAGATCTGGGAAGAGCACATCCGCTACGTGATGGATCCGGAGCCTCAGTTCACGGAACAGCAGCGGCGCTGGATGGGCTATACGATGAAGATGACATTCAACAGTCTGGCAGAATCGGTTTCGGACGATGAGCGGCAGGCGTATGCAGATGTCTTTTTTGAAACGATGCGGACGATCCATCTGAAAGGGGAAGGGGTCTTCGTCTTCCTTGACACGATGTCGGATATTCCGCTCGATGTCATGCAGGAAGACAACGTCAACCGCCTGATCACGTTTATAAAACGGATTTTCAAACGCAACGATCAGGAAGTCAGGACCGCTGCCCTTGTTATGCTGCTGCGTCTTTCCGGAGAGCCTGCAAAGAGCCGGATCCGGCCGGAAAACCACAAAGAGATCGACCGCATGACGCAGCTTGCAGTCAACCGTGAAACGCCGACAAGCATCGTCTATCTGCTGGCAAGAATGCGCCGGGAGATGGGGTATCTCGACAAACATACCGCCGGTTTTGAAGCGGAACTTGAAAAGAGATATGAGGATACGTCCGAGATTTTCCGTGACAACCTGAAAGTCAACACACCATGGATCACAAAAACCGTCAACATTCAGTTCCTGCTCGACGCGATGCGAAACGGCGAAAAGGGAGACATCTTCTTTACCGCCAATCATCTCGCCAATCTTCTGAAAGTCAGTGAAAGGATCACTGTCCGGCACAATGCCGGCCTCGGTCTTCTGGAATTGTTTGAAATGCTCGAGCTCAGCCAGCGGAACGAGATCGCTGTCGAGCTCATGAAAGGACTGGAGATCGGAGATCTTGAGTTTTCCAAGTATCTGCCGCTGTATCTCGGACAGATCGTTCTGATGCTGCACCCGCAGGAACTGGATGAGTGCATTTACGAACTCCGGCAGAACCTCGTGAACGGAGATGAAAAAACAGCTTCCGTCGCACTGGAAACACTCGGCGTCATCGTAACGCACTATCCGGAGTATCGGGAGCGTTTCCCGGATGACAAGGACTTTGAAGCACGCAAAAAAACGGTCCTTGGGATCCTGCTGTCCGGGATGGCCCATTACAAGAGGATCATCGCGCAGGAATCCTTCATGGTGCTCGGGCAGTACATCTTTGGAAGCGATCTTCTGTCGCTGGAAGAAAAGTTCGATATCTACCGCCATGTTTATAAGAAGGCATTGATCCTGATCTATGCATCGAACGAAGTCAATCTGACTTTCTTCTCCAATGCGGCGGCACTCAACAACATGTACCGCTTTGTGTCGGATTACGTCTTCTATCACGGCAGGATGCGGTTCCGCCGTCCGAACAGGATCGCGTTCTTCCCGGGGACGTTCGATCCGTTCTCGCTCAGCCACAAAGGGATCGTTACAACGATCCGTGACATGGGATACGAAGTCTACCTGGCGATCGACGAGTTCTCCTGGTCCAAGAAAACGCAGCCGCGCGGGATCCGGCACGACATTATCAGAATGACCATGGCGAACGAGCCGGATGTCTATGTTTTTCCTGAGAATCTGCCGGTCAATATCGCAAACGATAAGGACCTTGCGATGCTCGAAAAGATTTTCCCGAAAGAGAGCATGTATATGGTCGTCGGCAGCGATGTCGTTTCCAATGCGTCCTCTTACCGTCTTCCGAAAACAGCGCACTCGATCCACACGTTCAACCATCTGATCTTCCGACGCAAATCGACCGAAGACGGCAGCGGCTCATACGGCGGGAAATACAGGAAAAACGCGTCTATGATCACCGGTGACATCGTGGAACTGACACTGCCGGTCCAGCTCGAGGACATCAGTTCCACCAGGATCCGTCACAACATCGACGAAGGCCGAGACATTTCGACCCTGATCGATCCTGTTGCCCAGAACTATATCTACGAATTCGGCTTATATAAAAGGGAGCCGCAGTTCAAATCCGTCGCCCACCGCAGCAATATCCGCCTGACGACGAAGATGCTCGGCAGCAACGCCCGTGAAACACGTATCTTTGAAGAAGACGGCAAACAGCGTCTCGGCTTTGTCCGCACCTGTATTGCGGATAATCAGGATCTGCTGGACGAGCTGGGCGACAGTGTACTGGCTGCCTATATCCGCGAAGATGCGCCGGGACGGATCCTCATGATCCGGGAATTCAACGTCGTCGACGCGTTTGATAAAGAATACCTATGCGATCTGCTCATTACGGAGACGATCCTGCGGACGCTAGAGAAGGGCTTTGCCTATGCGGTATACCGGCTCCGGCAGGAAGATCCGCAGAAGGATATGAAGATCCGTCTGCTCCGCCGCATGGGATTCAAGCAGGTCGTTATCAAAGGGACACCGACAGACTGCTACACCGCCAATATGCACAACCCAATCGTTCTGTTCCATGACATGGAGACCGTCCTGAAGGATCCGTTCGATAAAGATGAACGGGTCATCCGGGCGGTGCAGAATGCCAGGAACAGGATCATGGAATCGCTTGTCCGGCTGTATCCGGATTCGCTGGTCCTGTCGATCGATACACCGGTCATGAACCAGCGGATCATCGAGAAGATCACCCGCGAAAACGGCGTTTCCAACGTCCACAGCAAACGCGGCAAAAGGGGACCTTACATGTGCGTGCCTTTCGGCAAGATCCTGAACGGTCTTGTCGTTCCCAATACCGTCACCAAGACCTTGCACATCCAGAAGTTCTTCGAACCTGATCTGTCGACCTTCACGATACGCGAGAATCAGTTCTATGCGTCGATCGACAACCAGGTGAACACCATCCAGTCCTTCGACCGGCCCGTCATCCTCGTCGACGACCTGCTGCACAAAGGGTACCGGATGCAGCGTCTCGATCCGCTTCTCAAGAAATGGGGTGTCAATGTGCACAAGATCATCGTCGGTCTCATCTCCGGCAGAGGCATGGATCTGATGAATGTGCAGGGCAGGGATGTGGACAGCGTTTACTATATCCCCAATCTGCGTGCCTGGTTCACTGAGTCTCTTGAGTATCCGTTCATCGCCGGGGATGCGATGACACGCGGGACAGGGACGTACGAAGACACCATGCGGGCGATCAACCTGATCATGCCCTATGTGATCCCAAAGTTTATGGCCGACAGAGACCTGGGGGATCTGGCGCATTTCTCCATGACCTGCCTGACCAACGCAAGGGATATCTTCCTGGCGCTCGAAGAAGCTTATCAGGACATTTACCAGAAAAAAATGACGGTGCAGCGGATCCCTGAGGCCATCCGGTTCTCCCGTCTGCCCGATGTCGGCTGGTGTCTGGATTACGATATGTCTCTGGCGCCATCCGAATACATCAGCACGGATATCGAGCGGCTGTCGAGGCTGA
>JAWRJC010000012.1:0-3066 GCA_040307715.1 Clostridiales bacterium
ACGTACAAAGCGTATGTAAAATTCCAGGACGACTTCAGCACCGTCACGGTAGGCGTTTCCGAAGCCATGGAGCGCGAGGCGGCAGACATTGAAAAGTACGATCTTCCTTTTGAAGAGCAAGATCTGGATGCGCACAACGAAGGCATCAGGGAGGCCAATGCATTTATGAGGGACCTTGTTCAGGGGCAGGAGGCCGGCGAGCCCGATGCCAAAGAAATCGATGCCATGATCCGGGAGTATTTTGAAAGCCACGGCGGGACGGTGACCATCGTCGACCAGGTCGGCACCCCGCTGCCGGAGGAATAGAGCATAGGCCCTGCGTTTTCACGCAGGGCTTATTTATTTGTGCGCAGTCTGATGGTATAATCATACTGGTTATTTGTGTGCTCAGATTTGATAAGAGCACAGCGGAGCGATTCCGCGGAAAAGGATATTACATGGATAACAGACTGATCATCATAGACGGCAACAGCCTGATCAACCGGGCGTACTACGCGATGCAGCGCCCCATGATCACCAAGGACGGCATCTACACGCAGGGGATCTTCGGGTTCCTCCGGATGCTGCAGAAGATCGAAAAGGAGCATCCGGCGGGGTACATCGCCGTGGCGTTTGATATGAAAGCGCCGACGTTCCGTCATAAGGAATACGAAGACTACAAAGCCGGCCGCAAGAAGATGCCGCCGGAACTCGCCATGCAGATGCCGCTTCTGAAGGACGTTCTCGACGCGATGAAGATCAAGCGCGTGGAGCTCGAAGGCTACGAGGCGGACGACCTCATCGGCACGATGGCGAAGTGGGGCGAAGAAGAAGGTCTTGTGCCGCTCATCATCACCGGTGACCGTGACGAACTGCAGCTCGCCAGTGATAAGACAACGGTCATGATCACCCG
Organism: Clostridiales bacterium; assembly: GCA_040307715.1. Classification (GTDB taxonomy): domain Bacteria; phylum Bacillota; class Clostridia; order Peptostreptococcales; family Anaerovoracaceae; genus RUG13615. The sequence goes on from JAWRJC010000012.1 coordinate 893, forward strand.
CAAGGGCATCAGCCAGTTCGACCTCTTCGACCGGCAGGCGATGGTGGACAAGTACGGCTTTGGACCGGACCAGTTCATCGATCTCAAGGGCCTCATGGGCGATACCTCCGACAACATCCCGGGACTGCCCGGAGTCGGCGAGAAGACGGCGACCAAGCTCATCCTCGAGTACGGCAGCGTCGAAGGCCTGCTGGAGAATACGGACAAGCTCAAGGGAAAACTTAAGGAAAACGTCGAAGACAACGCGCAGCTCGCGGTCATGAGCAAACGCCTCGCAACGATCGACACCCATGCGCCGATCGAGCTGAACAAAGAGGATTTCCGCTGGGAGGAGCCGGACTACGCGGCGCTTCTGGCGATCTATAAGAAACTGGAGTTCACGAGCTTTATCCGCGACCTGCACGCAAGCGGTGCCGAGATCGCCGAGGAATCGCCGGAAGGCACGGCGGATCTGCCTGTACCGTCCGAGGTGCTGGAGAAGGTCTCCGTGCACCGCATCGATGCGGCGGATGACTTTGCGGCATTGGCGCAGGCGCTCAAAGCACACGCGGAAGAGGGCGTGGTCCTCAAGACTTTCGGGGATACCGGCGCGATCGGTATGGCGTCCGAAAAGACCGAAGCGCTGACTGCTGCGGCGTTCCTGGCAGGGGACGATCTGTATTACGTCGTGCTCGATGGGACAGACCTGAAAGAAAAACTGGCGGCGCTGCTTAAGGAGACGGTCCGCTTTGGCGGCGATGATCTGAAGCAGGATTATCTGCGGCTGATGAGCCTCGGCCTGGAAGTGTTCGAGACCGCCTATGATACATCGATCGCGGAGTACGTGCTCGACCCGTCGAAGAGCGATTACAGCATCCCGGTCCTGGCCAAGGAATACTTCAGCTATGACCTGGCGGACGAGAAGACCTTCGCGGCGGCAAACGCGCAGCTCGACCTGTTCACCGACCCGCATACAGCGATGATGGAGCGCGCCAAAGCGTGGTGTGTCCTGTGCAGGCTCGTGGCGGCGGCGCAGGCAGAGAAGATCAGCGCGGAAGGACTGGAGAAAGTGTACCGCGACGTAGAGCTCCCGCTCATTCCTGTGATGGCGTCGATGGAGTACCTCGGCTTTACGGCCGACGCAGATACACTCAAGTCCATCGGCGACGGCATCAGCGCCCGCATCGATGAACTGACGCAGCAGATCTACGATCTTGCCGGGGAAGAATTCAATATCAAATCGACCCAGCAGCTCGGCCCGATCCTCTTTGAGAAACTGGGACTGCCGGCCGGAAAGAAGACGAAGAAAGGATACAGCACCAGCGCGGACATTCTGGAAGGGCTGATCGACCAGCACGACATCATCCCGGCGATCCTCGAATACAGATCCCTCACCAAACTGATGGGAACCTACATCGACGGGCTGCTCCCGCTGATCCGTGACGACGGCCGCATCCACGCGCACTTCAATCAGACTATCACGGCGACAGGCCGTATCTCGAGCAGCGACCCCAACCTGCAGAACATCCCGGTCCGCAACGAGCTCGGCAGGACCATCCGCAAGGCCTTCGTACCGGGCGGCAAGGACCGCATCCTGATGGGCGCCGACTACTCGCAGATCGAACTCCGCGTGCTTGCGCACATGAGCGGAGACCCGGCACTGATCGAGTCCTTCAATAACGGGGAGGACATCCACCGGGCGACAGCTGCGCGCGTGCTCGGCATCCCGGAAGACCAGATCACACCGAATGAGAGGAGCCGCGCCAAAGCGGTCAACTTCGGCGTCATCTACGGCATGAGCGCGTTCGGTCTTTCGAGCAACCTGCACATCACCCGCAAGGAAGCGGACCAGTACATCAAGGATTACTTCGCCAAGCACGAAAAGGTCAAGGAGTATATGGACACCCAGGTGGCGCTGGCCAAAGACCAGGGGTACGTCACGACCATCCTCGGCAGAAAGCGCTACATCAAAGAGATCCATGCTTCGCAGTTCATGGTGCGCCAGATGGGCGAGCGCCTCGCGATGAACAGCCCTATCCAGGGCAGCGCGGCAGACATCATCAAGATCGCCATGGTCAACATCTACAAAGCCCTGATGCCGTACAAATCGCGGCTCATCCTGCAGGTGCACGACGAACTGATCATCGAGACCTATAAGGACGAAGAACCGGTCATCAAAGACCTCCTGCGTGAAA
>JAWRJC010000013.1:0-2886 GCA_040307715.1 Clostridiales bacterium
CATCACTGTCAAAGGGGGACGGTTCATGGAACTCATCTCCGAAGCGGATACGATCGTCTTTGATAAAACCGGCACGCTGACTTATGCGGAACCGAAGGTGGCAGATGTCGTTCCCTTTGGCGGCAATGATGCAACGGAAATGCTCCGGCTCGCCGCGTGTCTGGAAGAGCATTATCCGCATTCAATCGCCAATGCAGTCGTCAGAGAAGCCAGCAGCCGCGGGTTGCTGCATGAAGAGCGGCATACTGAAGTGGAATACGTGGTGGCGCATGGCATATCCAGTTCGATCGACGGCAAAAAAGCCTTGATTGGAAGTTATCATTTCGTCTTCGAGGATGAAAAGGTGAAGATTCCGGAAGGAGAGCAGGCGGCATTCGATGCGATTCCTGATGCGTATTCTCCGCTTTACCTTGCCCTCAATGGTATGCTTGCCGCAGTCATTCTGATTGCTGATCCGATCCGGCCGGAAGCACCGGCTGTCATAAGGAGACTGCATGAACTGGGAATCGGCAAAGTGGTCATGATGACGGGAGACAATGCCCGGACGGCGAAAGCGATCGCTGGAATTGCAGGTGTGGATGAATACCATGCCGAAGTGCTGCCGGAAGACAAAGCGGCGTTTGTCCGCAGAGAACATGAACAAGGCCGTACGGTCATCATGATCGGCGATGGCGTCAATGACTCGCCGGCGCTTTCGGAAGCGGATGCCGGCATAGCGATCAGTGACGGCGCGGCGATCGCGCGGGAGATCGCAGATGTGACCATCAAAGCAGACGATCTGTTCTGCCTTGCGACATTGAAAGAGACCAGTGATGCACTGATGGAACGCATTCACAGCTCATTCAGGTTTATCATGACCTTCAATACGGCACTGATCGTACTCGGAGTGGGAGGCATTCTGACACCGGCTGTCTCCGCACTGGCGCATAACGCATCGACGATCGCAGTCAGCCTGGTCAATATGACACCGCTGCTGCCGGAAGAGACCACGAAGTAGATAAGTATAGACAAAAAAAGACCTCCCGCCTTTGACGGGAGGTCTTTTTCATACACCGGGATATGTGGTATCAGACATTGAGAATTTTCTTCTCGCCGCGCTTTCTCGCATCGCGCAATTCTGCCGTTGCGGTAAGCAGAACGTCGGTCGAGGAGTTGAGGGCGGTCTCGCAGCTGTCCTGAATGACGCCGACGATGAAGCCGACACCGACGACCTGCATCGCGATATCCGCCGGCAGACCGAACAGGCTGCAGGCGAGCGGGATCAGCAGGAGCGAACCGCCGGCAACGCCGGACGCACCGGCAGCACTGACAGCCGCCAGGAAGATCAGCAGGATCGCCGACCCGAAATCAACATTGACACCTTCCGTGTAGCAGGCTGCCAGCGACATGACCGCGATCGTGACAGCAGCACCGGCCATATTGATGGTCGCGCCGAGCGGGATCGAGATCGGATACGTGTTTTTGTCGAGTCCGAGATCTTCGCAAAGCTCCAGATTGACCGGGATATTGGCTGCCGAACTTCTGGTGAAGAAAGCAGTCAGACCGCTGACGCGGATGCATTTCCATACGAGCGGATATGGATTCTGTTTGGTTGCGATGAATACGATGAGCGGATTGACGACAAATGCCGCGAACAGCATCGTTGCGACGAGGACTAGAATGAGGTGCCCGTAGCTGAGCAGTGTCTTAAGACCGCTTGTGGTGATCGAACTGTAGACAAGGCCCATGATACCGATCGGAGCCAGTTTGATGACAAAACGGACGCACTTGGTGACCGCATCGGCGCAGTCGCTGAGGACGTTCTTTGTGTTGTCGCTTGCCATACGGAAGCCGATGCCGAGGATCAGTGCCCATACGAGAACGCCGAGGAAGTTGGCGTTGATGATCGCTCCGACGGGGTTCTCAACGATTTTGAACAGTACATTCTGAAGGACTTCCAGGATGCCGTCGGGAGGAGTCAGTTCCTCCGCAGACTCAACGAGCTGCAGTTTCGTCGGGAAAAGAAAACTTGCGGCAACAGCGCTGGCACCGGCTGCCATCGTACTGACGATGTAAAGAACGATGACCGTTTTCATGTTCGTTTTCTGACCTGATTTGTGCTGCGCGACGGCGGACATGACCAGGACGAATACCATGAGCGGTGCGATCGCTTTCAGCGCGCCGACGAACAGGCTGCCGAAGATGTCAAAGAACTTAAAGGGGCCGGGGATAAAAACTGCGACAACGATGCCGATCAGAAGACCGATGATGATCTGACCGACCAGTCCGATTTTATTCCAGCCGTTGATAAGATTTTTCATAATGATGCCTTTTCTTTGCTCTGCCCGTGCGGGTGCGCGGGTATATAGATATAACGGTTGATAAAGGCGGATGATATGATTCCGCGTGACATATATTGTATAAGAATCGCTTCCTTTTCGCAAGGTGATAGCCTCGGAGCCGGCATGTATACATAAAGAAACCCCCGCCCGGTCGACCGGACAGGGGTAGGATACGATGTTTTGATCAGTTTCTGTCAGTTTTCCGTGTTGACCGCTGTACGTGCACGGTCGCTGCTGCGTGTCATGGAGCGGATCACAAACAGCGTTCCGATCATGAGCAGGATGCCGAGCGGCAGAGAGACGACAGCGCTCTTGGTGAATCCGGCGATGAGGTAGGTCAGGAACGAGACGCCGGCGACAGTCATTGCATAGGGCAGCTGGCTCTCAACGTGACTCAGATGGTTGCAGCCGGCTCCGGCGGAAGACATGATGGTCGTATCGGAGATCGGGGAGCAGTGGTCTCCGCAGACAGCACCTGCCATACAGGCGGAGATCGCGATATACATGAGTTCCGGATTCTTGCTGGTCGCAGCGATCGCGATCGGGATCAGCATGCCGAAGGTGC
>JAWRJC010000014.1:0-19476 GCA_040307715.1 Clostridiales bacterium
TTCCTTGGTGTACATATCCGCCTCGACGGGGCCGAGTCTTGCGAGCACCCGCGCCGCGTCCATGAGGAAAGCGACCCGGCCGCGGTCGGTCGAAAGGTCGTGCTGCCCCTCCAGATACCGGATCTTGTAATCCGCATACGGCAGTGCCGCGTCCATCAGATCGAGGAAAGCTTCCTTGCCGCGCTGCTTGATAAAATCATCCGGATCCTTGCCTTCCGTGACGTGCAGCACCCGCACGTCCATCCCTTCCGCCTGGAAGATATCCATGCCGCGCAGCGCTGCCCGGATCCCCGCCTCGTCGCTGTCGTAGCAAAGATAGGCGTTCTTTGTATAGCGTTTGATGAGGCGGACCTGGTTTTCGGTCAGTGCCGTGCCCAGCGATGCCGCCACATTGTGGATGCCTCCCTGATACAGGGAGACCGCGTCCATATACCCTTCTACAAGGACGATCTTATCCTCTTTGACAGCCTCTGCCTTGCTCTGATACAGACCGTACAGATTGTTCTTCTTCTGGAAGACAGGTGTCTCCTGCGAATTCAGGTATTTCGGCTGCCCGTCCCCCAGGATCCGGCCGCCGAAGCCGATGATCTTGCCGGCCGTGTTCTGGATCGGAAAGATCAGACGGCTGCGGAACTTGTCGTAGTACCTGCTGCCGGACTTCGAGATCAGGCCCAGTTTCATCATCTTGTCTTCATCGATGCCTTTTTCCTTGAGGTGGTCGTACAGTCCGGTCCAGTCGTCCGGCGCATAGCCGATGCCGAATGTATGGAGCGTTTCTTTGGTGAGCCCCCGTCCCGCCGCATATGAAAGCCCGGGATTGGGTCCCTTGCGCAGCTGCCTGTAAAAATACGCGGCGGCCTCGCGGTTGATCCGGTAGAATTCCTCCCGTTCCCCGTGGTCGCCTTTTCCCCACTCGACGGGGATGCCGTACTGGCCGGCGAGCTTTTCCACGGCCTCGGTGAAGTCGAGGTTGTAGTACTGTTTGACGAATTCGATCGCGTCGCCGCCCACTCCGCAGCCGAAGCAGTGGAAATTCTGCCGCTGTTCGGACACGACAAAAGAAGGCGTCTTTTCCTGGTGGAACGGACAGAGCCCTTTGTAATTGATCCCGGTGCGCTTTAACTGGACCACCTGGCCCACGACATCGATGATATTGACTTTTTCTTTGATCTCGTCAACAGTTCTGCTCATGAAAGGTCATCATTCCCAATCTTTCTTATTCGCCCTTCACTAGACATATACGACGGAAAAAAGCAATTTACTTTTTTCTTTTTTACCAGCCTTTGGGCATGAACAGATCGTTGTAGAGATTGATCGCGAACCGGTCGGTCATCCCGGCGACATGATCCTTGACCATCTCCTCCGCGGAGTACTCCCCGATCAGTTCGTACAGATCCTGCGGCAGCCGGGACGGATACTTGCAAAAATAGTGATACAGCGAGGAGATGATGTTCTCCACATACTGCAGATCGGACGCTTTTTTGACGTTCTCGTTGAGATAGACGTTCTCGAACATGAACGCCCGGAGTTCTCCCATCGCCGCGAGAGCGCCGTCGCTCATATGGATCGCGTCTTTGCCGTCGCTTTCGCGGATCATGTCCTTGACGAGATAATCGATGCGCTCGCCGTGCGTGCGGCCGAGTTCTTTCACGCATTCCCGCGGGAGCATACCGGCGGTGATGACGCCGCCGCGGATCGCGTCGTCGATATCGTGGTTGATATACGCGATGCGGTCGGCGGTCTTGACGACCTGTCCCTCCAGCGTGAACGGTTTTTCCTTGCCGTTGTGGTGAAGGATGCCGTCCCGCACTTCCATGGTCAGGTTCATCCCGCGCTCGCCGTGGTGCTCCTCGAGCAGATCCACGACGCGCAGGCTCTGTTCGTTGTGTTTGAATCCGCCGGGATAGATCTCGTTCAGGATCTTCTCACCGTTGTGCCCGAACGGGGTGTGCCCGAGGTCGTGTCCGAGCGCGACCGCCTCTGTCAGGTCTTCGTTCAGCGCGAGCGCTTTGGCGATGGTCCTGGCGATCTGTGAGACCTCGAGCGTATGTGTCAGGCGCGTCCGGAAATGATCGCCTTCAGGCGCGAGAAAGACCTGCGTCTTATGCATCAGCCGGCGGAACGCTTTGGAGTGGATGATCCTGTCGCGGTCGCGCTGGAAGGCTGTACGCAGTTCGCACGGCGCTTCTTCCCTCGCCCGTCCGCGGGAATGCGCGGCTTTGCAGGCGTACGGGGAAAGGTATTCAAATTCCTGCTGTTCACGGATCTGTCTTGTGACCATGGTTTTCTCTTTCCTATTCTGTGGTTTTCACTCAGACGCCGGTGTGGCCGAATCCGCCGGCTCCCCGGTCCGTCTCTTCCAGTGTCTCGGCGCGTTCCCATTCAACACGCTCATACGGCGCGATGACGAGCTGGGCAATGCGGTCGCCGTCGCTGATGAGAAACGGCTCGCTGCCCCAGTTGATCAGCGCGACCATCACTTCGCCGCGGTAATCGCTGTCGATCGTGCCGATCCCGTTGACCAGGCCGATCCCGTGCTTGACCGCCAGGCCGCTGCGCGCGCGCACCTGCGCTTCATACCCGCGCGGGACTTCGAGGAAGATCCCCGTGGGAACGAGCGCCCGTTCCATTGGCATCAGAACGATGGGCTCAGCCGTGCTGGCCTTGAGATCCATCCCTGCGGATCCCTCCGTTTCGTAAGCCGGCAGATTGCCGGTCTTCGTGATGATACGTACTCTCATTGCACCAGTGCCTCCAAATCGATGTCTTTGTTCGTCACGGCGACCGCGCTGTAACGGCCGATATCGGCGATCACGGAAGCCGCTTCCTTCAGCGCTTCCTCATCGACCGCGTCGACCGCAGCCAGCACTTCATCCTGGCTGCGCACTCTGCCGAGCAGCGTGCACGACTGTCCGATATTGACCATGCGGCCGTTGACGCTTTCCTGTCCGAAGATGTACGAGCTCTTGATCTGCGTTTTGGCCTTGTCGATCTCCTCCGCGGTCACACCATGCTCCCCGAGCGCGAAGAGTTCTTCGCGGATCGCACCGATCGCATCGGCGATCTTGTCGTGGCTGACACCCGCATAAATGTTGTAATACCCATCCTCGGAGTAAGGATTGCAGGACGAGTACACACTGTACGCAAGCCCTTTCTGCTCACGGACATTCTGAAACAGCCGCGAACTCATACCGCCGCCCATGATGCAGCTCAGGACGCGGTGGGCGTAGTACTGCGGATCGTCCAGTTTCACCGTGCGCGCCGCCATGCAGATATGGGTCTGTTCGATGTCGCGCGTCTTAACGGTGAACGCCGGTGCGAGCGGTTCGCTTGCAAGTGTCGGTCTGTCCTTGGTCTCTTTGAGGCGGAACAGTTTTTCCTGCGCCATTTCCGCGACCATTTCCTCATCGAACCGGCCTGCCACAGCGATCACGATGCTGTCCTGCACGTACTGCTGTGCCAGATACCCGGTCAGTGTATCCCGGCTGATCGACGCAAGCGTTTCCTCCGTGCCGATGATGCTGTTGCCGTACGGGGAATTGCGGAACAGAAGCTCGCCCATCGTGTCGTGCGCGTCTTCGTCCGGCGTGTCTTTGATCATCTTCATCTCTTCATAGATGACCTTCTTTTCGCGTTCCATCTCCGTCTCATCGAACACCGACTCCGTGAACATATCCAGCAGGACCTCGAACCCCTCGCGGAAGCTCGACTCAAGAGACTTGAAATAGTAGCAGGTCATCTCTTTGCCCGTGAAAGCGTTCATCTGCGCGCCAAGACTCTCCATGTCCGCGGCGATTTTTGCAGCGCTCCTGGTCTTCGTTCCCTTGAACGTCATATGCTCGATGAAATGGGAGATCCCGGCGATCTTTGGCGTCTCGTTGACCGCACCGGTGCGGACCCAGATGCCTGCAGCCGCCGAACGCATCTGCGGCATCTGCTCGGTAACAAGGGTGATGTTTCCATTCAATTTTCTGATCTCGATCATAGTGTTCCTTCCCCCGGCCGGTACAGGCGGAACGTCGCCTTCGCATTCGCGGCAAAGGCTTCGTAGGACTGGACCTGGCCGCGTTCTTCGCAGAAGTATCTGTCCGCGAAACGCGCCAGCATCTCCTCCTCGCTGAGGCCGTTTTGATACATGTCTTCGATGAATCGCTTTTCGTCGTTCGCCGCCTGCTCGAACACCTCCCAGTAGGTATCGCTGTACCCTTCCGGCGCAACGCCGTAGTGCGGCGAAAAGATGCGGACCGCATGGTAATCGCGTCCGCGTGCGCAGGCGCGCATCGCGTCTTCATAACTGGTGAGGATCGCAGGCTCGCAGCCCCCGGTCCCCAGCATGACGCCCGTGGATTCGCAGGCGAACAGATAGTGCTGCGGTTCCAGCGCGAACATCATGGAGCAGCGGGTATGTCCCGGTGCTTCCATGCAGACGATCTCCCGGTCACCGAGGCTGATCCGGTCACCGTCGCGGACCGTCTTCGTAACGGCAAGCCCCTCAAGCGTCACCGGGCATTGCTCCGGCCCGCCGAACCGCGCCGCCGAAGCTTCCGCCAGTTCCTGCATCACGCGCCGCGCGCCTTCTCTTGTGAACACGTACGCTGCGTATTCCGATCCGGCGACAGTCAGTTCCGGCCAGGCTTTCCGCAGATACGGCACACCGCCCGCGTGGTCGAAATGGGAATGCGTGATGAAGCAGTAGTCAAGCGGACGGTCCCCGAGGACCGCCTTGATGTTGCGGACAAGGCTTTCTCCGTCAAACGGCATGCCAGCCTCATAAAGCGCGGTCTTTTCGCTGCCGGTGATGAGAAAGCACTCACCGCCGGCGCCGCCGCTCACCCGGTAGATATCCGCCGGGAAATCAAAGCGGCCGTCGTTCGGATCAGCCGCGTAGTACTTCTGATTAATACAAGTCATAAGATCGCTGTTTCCTTCTCCGGTCATTCCTCGTCCCGGTCGACCGCGAAATGCATGATGAACTCGTCGATATCGTAGTCGAGACAGCCTGTAAAATCATAGCCGTGCGGTTCGCCGTCCAGCTTTTCGAGTCTGGCAAGCGTCAGCGCGTCGCGCAGTGGCATGATCTTCTCATGCCCGGTCTCCTGACTGACGCAGGACACCTCCGACTCTTTCGTGTACCAGCGGTGGAACCTCGCCAGTTCCTCCGAGAAGTACACCTTGGCACGCTCTTCCTCACTGACCAGAAGCCCCGCCAGCGAGCGGCTGATGTTGTCAAGCAGCAGATACGCGTCTGTGCCGTCGTCCGGCATCGCGCGCAGGACCTCTTCGAAGTAGTTGCCGATCAGTTCGCTGACCGTCTGCGGATCCACCCGGGAAAAGAGCTTATAGAGCGTTTCCTCCGGGATCTCCTCGTCTGTCTCAGCGATCTCCGCGAAATTCTCGAAGTATTCGAATTCAGACGGATCGTCCAGTTCCAGGAGTGCCATCAGTTCTTCATATTCCATGCCTTGCTCCTTCCGTGCTCTTATACATCCAGGTTCTTAAATGCGACTTTCTCGTTCGAATCCTCAAAGATGCGGTCGATCATCGCGATGAAGTTATCCGACAGATCGCTCGCATAGAAACAGTTTTCGACATCCTGCGCCGTCCCGTCCGCGAACGCGTTGCGGTCCTTCAGGATCTCCTCGACCGTGTCAACGACCACTTCGGATGGATTGATGATCCTGAGATTCGGATGCATCCGCCGGATGTGGGACTCCACGAGCGGATAGTGTGTGCAGCCCAGGATCAGCGTATCGATGCGGTTTTCCAGAATAAAGTCATCCAGATAGTGATGGATGGTCAGGTCCATGATGTCGCTGTTGATGATCCCCTCTTCGATCAGCGGAACGAAGGCGGGACAGGCGAGCTCATGCACTTCGAGCGCGCCGTCATGCGCGTGGATGAGCGATTCGTAAGCATGGCTGCGGATCGTCGCCTTGGTGCCGATGACGCCGACGACGTTGTCGATCGCACAGATCCTGGCTGTACGGGTCGCGGCGGGCTCGATGATCCCGACGATCGGGATGTGAGGATACCTCTCCCGCAGCACGTCAAGACAGGTCGCGCTGATGGTGTTGCACGCGATGACGATCATCTTGACATCGCTCTCTACCAGAAAGTCCGCGATCTGACACGCGAAGTTCGTGATGGTCTTGGGGCTCTTGCTGCCGTACGGTGTCCGTGCCGTATCTCCGAAATAGATCACCTTCTCGTTCGGGAGATGCTTCCGCAGGTACGGGATACTTGTCAGGCCGCCGAGGCCGCTGTCAAAAAATCCGATAGGTCTGTTGTCCATAAATTCCTTCTTTTCGGGGTGTTCTCCCGCGCGGCAGAGCGGATAACTTCGCCCATACCAGCGCATAATATGCTATAATATTTTACATCAATCCATTTGAGGTGTAAACAAGGAGGCACGGCGTGCAGACAATCACATCAAGAAACGACATCGATCCGAAATATCTCTGGGACCTGGGGAGCATGTACCGGGACGCTGCGGCGTGGAACGAGGACCTTGCGAAGGTCAAAGATATGGCCGGTGAGCTGGCCGGATACGCCGGCAGGCTCGGGGAGAGCAGCGCTGTCCTCCTCGAATCGCTCCGCAAAAAAGACGACATGAACCGTCTGCTGGAAAAGGTCTTCGTCTTCGCGCGGATGAAGCGGGATGAGGACAATGCCAATGAGGAAGCCCAGGCGATGACCGACAAAGTCATGGCCGCCGTTGCCGGGATTGGCGCCAGACAGGCATTCTTCATACCGGAGCTGATCGGTCTCGGCGAAGAGACGATCGGACGGTTCCTTGATGAAGAACCCGGTCTTGCGGTCTACCGCTTCTATCTGGAGTGCGTGCTGCGCGAAAAGGAGCACGTTCTGTCCGATGCCGAAGAATCTCTCCTCGCCCGCCTCAGCGAAGTCACCTCCGCGACCGACGATATTTTCACGATGCTGAATAACGCCGATCTGGACTTCGGCGAGATCACCGGGGAAGACGGCAAGCCCGCCAAACTGACCCACGGCAGCTACATCACCTTCCTGCAGAGCCGCGACAGGCGCGTCAGGCAGGAGGCGTTCGAGAAGATGTACGCCGCCTATAAAAGCCACATCAACACGATCGGCGCGACCTATGCCGGCAGCGTCAAAATGGATGTGATCGGGGCAAATATCCGCCATTATTCCTCGGCCAGAGATGCCGCCTGCTTCGCGGACAACGTCTCCGAAGATGTTTACGATAATCTTATTCAAGTCATCAACGACAACCTGCCGGCACTGCATAAGTATCTGGCGGTCAGAAAACGCGCGCTGGGCGTCGGAGCGCTCCGGATGTGGGATATGTACGCTCCTCTCGTGGATGTTCCCGACCGGGATATCCCCTACGAAGAGGCGGTCGCCATGGCGAAGGAAGTGCTGTCGCCGCTTGGGAAGCAGTACATCTCCGACCTTTCGCACGGCTTTGAAGACGGCTGGGTGGATGTCTATGAAACGCCCGGCAAGACCAGCGGCGCCTACAGTTTCGGATGTTACGACAGCAAGCCGTTCGTGCTTCTCAACTACAAAGGAAAACTCCAGGACGTCTTCACGCTTGTCCATGAGATGGGCCACAGCATGAACTCCTTCTATACCAGAAAGACGCAGCCGCACATTTACGGCAGTCACTCCATCTTCACGGCGGAGGTCGCCAGTACGGTCAATGAGAACCTGCTGATCAAGCACCTGCTCGCCACGGAAAAAGACCCGGAGATGCGCAAATACCTCATCAACTTCCAGCTTGAGGGATTCCGCACGACCGTGTTCCGGCAGACGATGTTCGCTGAATTTGAGCACCTCGTCCACCGGCATGCCGAAGAAGGCGAAAGTATCACCCCCGCCTGGCTGTGCCAGACCTATGATGCGCTCAACAACAAATACTTCGGGCCGGATCTCGTACAGGATGATCTGATCCAGTACGAATGGGCGCGCATCCCCCACTTTTACAGCGCCTTCTATGTCTACAAGTATGCGACCGGCTATTCCGCCGCCGCGGCGATCTCCGATCTGATCCTCAAAGACGGACCGGAAAACTATCTGAAGTTCCTCGCGTGCGGAGAAAACGACTATCCGGTCGAACTGCTGAAGATCGCCGGTGTCGATATGAGTCAGCCGGCGCCGATCGAGTCTGCGATGAAGACGTTCTCGGCGCTCGTCGATGAACTGGATACGTTACTGTAGTTTGACAGTGCGGCAGTCAGACTTTCTTCCAGCAATCCCACCGGTAAAAACTCCACTTTTTCCTGTTTTGGAGCAAAAGGTGGCGACAATTGCAACGTTTTTCGGCTTTGCCTCTTCAGAAATCGTGAAAAACGGCAGCAGTGTCCCTGCTAACGTTGAAAAAATCTCCACATTCTCTCCCATTTGCGGACAATGTGGCATCATTTTCACCTTGAAAGGATTATCCGCATGGAAAAGCACTCCATCGCCATCTACACAAATGAAGACCAGTACTCCGAAGAGACGACCTCCGGGCTGGTCACCAAACTGGAAAGCGCCGGTTTTGAGGTTACCCGCGGCCTGACAGAAGACTCCACGCTGCTGATCTGCATCGGCGGAGACGGCACGACCCTCCGGGCGATTCATTCCTATGACTTTCCGGACGTACCGATCGTCGGCATCAACACCGGGCACCTTGGATTTTTTCAGGAGATCCGGCCGGATCAGGTGGACGACTTCATTGAAGACTTCAAGGCGGGCAGTTATACACTGCAGCCGATCACCGCGGTGGAAGCAGAAGTGGAAACGATGAAAGAGCGATTCCTGTTCAAGGGCGTCAACGAGATCGTGGTCCGCGGCGGCAACGCTTACTCCACGCATCTCAACATCTCCATCGGAGACAGCTTCATCGAAAAATTCAGCGGCGACGGTGTTCTGATCGCGACCTCGACAGGCAGCACGGCCTACAACTATTCCCTCGGCGGCAGCATCGTCGACCCCAGGCTCAAGCTCCTGCAGGCGACGCCGATCGCACCGATGAATACGACCGCCTACCGGTCGTTCACATCGAGCATCCTGCTCCCGCCCGACCTGGAACTGGTCATCGAGCCGGAGAACGAGCGGCACCACGAGACCAGGATCATCAATGACGGAAACGAGCATCTGTTCACGGATGTGCAGCGCATCCAGGTCAAACTGTCGGATACGATCACGAAGCTCGTGCGGTTTGAGAGTTATGACTTCTGGAACAAGGTCAAGACGAAGTTCCTTTAGATGCTATCTGTGTGTGAGGGCACCTGCCTGCAGGGACACGCTCCCGCTAATGCTCGTACGCAGCGGCACTAAGCTCTGCCTTCGCAATGCTCGGCAGTCGCTAAGTGCCGGCGGCTCGCAATTGTCCTGCATACAGATGGCTTCACCCTCTTAGAATAATCAATAAGACACTTTACATGAGAGAATTCAAATACATCATCACAGCAGCAGATATCGAAGAAGGGCTCGACATCCGGACGATCATGCGCCGGCAATTCTCCTTCTCGGCGCGCCTCAGGTCCAAGATCAAGCGAAACCGCACGGTCTACCTCAACGGCGAGCAGACGCCGGTCTGGATCACGCCGAAAGAAGGCGACGTCCTCACGGTCGCGATCCCGGATGAGACGAGTTACTTCGAGCCGGAAGATGTCCCGGTCCTCCCCCTCTACGAGGATGAGGATCTGCTTGTGGTGAACAAACCCGCCGGCTATACGGTCCACCCTACCCGCGGGCACAAATCCGGGACCATGGCAAACGGCGTGGCCAAGTACATGCTCGACACCGGGCAGAGCTTTAAGATTCGCTTCATCAACCGCCTCGATATGGAAACGAGCGGCGTGTTGCTGCTGGGCAAGAACCAGCTCTCGCAGGGCGAACTGATGAAACAGATGAAAGCGGATACCGTAACCAAACTGTACCGGGCGATCGTGCATGGCATTCCCGAAGAACCGCAGGGCATCATTACCGAAGCCCTTGCCTACCACCGCGACGGCAGTCTCAAGCGTGTGGTCGAAGACGACGGCAAACCTTCCGAAACGCATTACCGCGTGATCGAGTCTTTCCCGGCGATTCCCGGCGCTGACGAAGACGATGCACTGGCCAAGGCCTTTTCGCTGGTCGAACTGAATCTCAAGACCGGCCGCACCCACCAGATCCGCGTCCACATGGCACACATCGGGTGTGCGGTGGTCGGTGACAGCCTCTACGGGGAAATAGAAAACCCGGAACTGCATGAACTGCCGCCCAAAACCGAAACGGCTGATGAGAGCGGAGAACAGGGCGTCAATTACCGCGATCTGCCGCCCCGCGTCTCTGTGGACGCCCCGCTGATCGGCCGGCAGGCACTGCATTCCTACTTCACCGCGTTCTACCACCCGGTGACCGGCAAGCGCATCGAGGTGACCGCACCGCTGCCGGAAGACATGGCGCAGCTGCTCGAAAAGCTGCGGCAAAGACGTACCGAAGACAAATAAGTACGCTGCAAGGAGAAATCCCAATGTCCAAAGAGAAGAAAACGAATGCCATGCGCATTCTGGAACAGAAAAAAGTGCCCTACACGCCCCACTTCTATGAAGACACAGGAGCAGTGGCGGGCGTCGATGTGGCGAATGCGCTCGGCGAGCCGGTCGAACAGGTCTACAAAACACTCGTGACTGTCGGTAAGACCGGTGAGCACTATGTCTTCGTCATCCCCGTGGCAGATGAACTGGATCTGAAAAAAGCGGCCAAGGCCGCCGGCGAGAAAAACATCGCCATGATCAAGTCCAAAGAGCTCCTGCCGCTGACCGGCTACATCCACGGCGGCTGCTCGCCGGTAGGTATGAAAAAGCCCTTTCCCACCTTCTTCGACGAGACGATCCTCACCCATGAGAAGATCTTCTTCTCCGGCGGCCGCGTCGGCTTCCAGGTGGAAGTGGCCGTCGCGGATATCGAGAAAGCGGTCCGCTACCAGACCGCAGATCTGACGGTCGGAGCATAGTTCTGCCGGATCATCACAACTTTACGAAAACAAAAGACCCGCACAGCTGTGCGGGTCTCGTTTTTTCTTGTCAGCGCTGCGGCAGGAGCGATTCCTCGCGGAACGCCTATACCGGATAGACGCAGTCTTCTTCGTCCAGCAGGCTGAAGTCCAGCTTGTAGTCGCGCTCTGCTCTCTTCTTGAAGAAGTCGGGAGCGACCTGCGGGAAGAACGCCTGGGTCAGCGCATCCTCTTCCTGCTTCATGAAGCCGGCGCATTCGCGGCGCGCGTTCTCCATCTCAGGCTCGAGCAGGTCAGCCGGTCTGCAGGTGATACGCTCTTCATCGCCGAGGATCTGGTGGAACAGTTCATCGGAGATCGGCACCGTCGTGCGGCCGTACTTGCCCTGTACGAGGTCGCGTGCTTCCTTCGGGACCATCTTGTAGCGTTCGCCGGTCAGGACGTTCAGAACAGCCTGGGTGCCGACGATCTGGCTGCTCGGGGTGACGAGCGGCGGATAACCGAAGTCTTCACGTACACGCGGAACTTCCTGCAGTACTTCTTCGAACTTGTCCATCGCGTTCGCTTCGGTCAGCTGGGAGACCAGGTTTGAGAGCATGCCTCCCGGAACCTGATACAGCAGCGTGTTGATGTCGACGCCCATCAGCTTGGTGGACATCAGACCGTTCTCGATGTACTTCTCGCGGATCGGCTTGAAGTATTCGGCGATCTCGTCGAGCAGACCCATGTCGAGACCGGTGTCATACTCGGTGCCTGCGAACGCGGCGACGATCGGCTCTGTCGGCGGCTGGCTGGTACCTTCCGCGAACGGAGAGATCGCGGTATCGACGATGTCGACGCCTGCCTCCGCAGCCTTCATGTAGGTCATGCTGCCAAGGCCGCTGGTCGCGTGGGTGTGCAGTTCGATCGGAATGGACAGGTTGGCTTTCAGAGCCTTGACCAGATCGTATGTATCATACGGATCGAGCAGGCCGGCCATGTCCTTGATGCAGAAGCTGTCCGCGCCCATCTGTTCGATCTCTTTGCCAAGCTTGACGAACATCTCGGGTGTGTGGACCGGGCTGATGGTGTAGCTGACGCAGCCCTGCGCATGTGCGCCGTGCTTCTTCGTAGCGCGGATCGCAGCCTCGAGGTTGCGGGTATCGTTGAGCGCGTCGAAGATACGGATGATGTCCATGCCGTTGTAGATGACACGGTCGACGAATTCCTCGACGACGTCATCCGCGTAGTGCTTGTAGCCCAGCAGGTTCTGGCCTCTCAGGAGCATCTGCAGCTTGGTCTTCTTGATGCGCTTTCTGATCTCGCGCAGTCTGTCCCAGGGATCCTCATCCAGGAAACGGATGCACGAATCGTAGGTCGCCCCGCCCCACATCTCGAGGGCGTTGTAGCCGACTTCGTCCATGGTCTCCAGAATCGGAATCATTTCATCCGTTCTCATTCTGGTCGCGATCAGCGACTGATGACCGTCGCGCAGTACCGTTTCGGTGATCTTGACTTTGCTCATTTTATCCTCCACATGAATGTTGTATGTTGCGGCGCTTCTGTCTGACCGGAATTGTCCGCCTTCTGCGCCATTTTAAACTATAGATGCCAATATTATAGCGGTTACAGGTGTTGTTTTCAATGTATACATGCAGTTTTTGACAGAAAAAAGAAAGCCCGGACGAGTCCGGGCTGTTTCGCTGTGTATAGGCAACTGTCTTTGGAAAGCCGATGTCAGATTATTTGCCGTCGTACTCCTTGAGGAATCGCTCCACCAGATCGACGTCCGAGGTCACTGGCACGAACTCGATCCCCCGCTTCTGCCGGGTCTCCCTGCCCTTGGCGAGCACCAGGATCACCGCCTCGTCTTCTGTGTCAAAGATCGACCGGCGGATCGCCTCTTCCCTGTCCGGGATGATCTCATATCTGCCGCCTGCCGCTTCCACATGAGACGCGATCTCTTCGCTGATCTTCACGACATCCTCTTCGCCCGGATCTTCTTCCGTCAGGATCGTAAAGTCCGCGCGCTGACCGGCGATGCGGCCGAGTTCCTCGCGGCGGTCGTATGCCTTGCCGCCCGGACAGCCGAACAGCACATAGACCGGCAGCCCCTCGTAATCACGTTCCACCGCGTCGAACAGCGCATTGTAACTCATCGCGTTGTGCGCGTAATCGACGAGGATGATCTTTTTCTCCGCTTTGTCCGTAAAGACTTCCATTCGCCCCGCCACACGCGCTTTGAGCAATCCTTCACGGACCGCGGGCACAGGAATATCCAGAATCATGGACACCGTGACCGCCGCCAGCGCGTTCTGCACGTTGAAAACACCCGGCAGGCAGATGACGAACTCTTCATCCATGCCGCCGCCGCGTACGCGGAAGGTGATGTCCTTCTTCCCCGCGCGAATGTCATACCCTGTGATCATCGCATGCGGCTTGGTCAGGGAAGCAAGCACCTTTTTCTTCGCCGCTGCTTCCGCAAAAGCTGCGGCCTTCGCACCGAGTTTCGCGCCTGCTGCTTCTTCGCCTTCCGTCTTCTGCGGTTCCTCGATCATAAAAGTAAAGATCCGTTCGACGGTCTCGCTCTTTTCAGCTTCTTCGAGTGCTCTTTTCCAATGCGTCTGGTCCATGTTGATGACCGCGAAGCGCGTCTGCGCGAACAGTTTCATCTTCGCGTTGACATAGTCCTCGAAATCCGGATGTTCGACCGCGCTGATGTGGTCCTTGCCCATGTTGAGGAATGCACCGATCTCAAACGTGACACCATAGGTGCGGTCATATTTGAGCGCCTGGCTGGAGACTTCCATTGTCATATGGGAGATCCCGTGCTCCGCCGCGTTGAAGAACCGCCTGTGCAGGACGATCGCCTCCGGCGTTGTCAGGTGCGATTCTTCGCGGATGACACCATCGTAATTGTCGATGCTGGAGAGGATCGCACTCTCAGGCCGCATCGTTTTCTCCAGATGCGCGTCCAGAATGCTCTTGATGAAGTACGCCGTCGTGGACTTGCCCTTCGTGCCTGTCAGACCGATCAGGTGCAGGCGCTTCCAGGCATCGTTGTAGAAAATGCCTGCCGCGATGGCCATCGCCTTGCGGATATCGGTCACGAGCAGCGCGCGTACCGGCGGGATCCGGCAGCCGTTGTATTCCGCGGGCAGTTCATAGGCAGTCTCCGACACATAGCAATGGGCGCCTGCGAGGACCGCGTCCGTCAGAAACGAGGCTTTAAAATGCGCGCCTTTACAGAAAAAGAGCGTCTCTTCCGCCGCCTCCCGCGAATCGAATGTCACAAGGCGCACCGTTGCTTCGTCCGGCGCGTTGTCCGGACAAAGCGATTCTTTGAGGATGCCGGCTTTGGCAAAAGCCGCTTCATAGTCTTTGAGAACATGGAATGTCTGCATATTTCTCTTCCTTCAATAAAAAGCAGCAGGAGATGCTCCCCTGCTGCCCTGTTTTCTTTAGTATCTTCCGGGGATATAGGTCTCACCGTAGATGCGGCCGGTCACCATATCGTAGAAAGCCATCTGCGCCGTGAGCATGTAGGCGGCTACGAACGCCGTGGCGAAAGAGCCGATCAGATCGACGATGATCAGCACGAACGGATTGAACGTGATGTTGACGACGATCGCCGACAGGACCGCACCGGGCAGGGATGCCAGCAGGTACCAGCCGATGAAACTGAGGCTCAAAAGGAACAGTTTACCCTTGTTCCCGTTCATCAGGTATTTGCTTCTGTTGAGGCAGTCGCGGATCGGCAGCGACGGATTGTCGACCTGCACCATGAAAGCCAGCGCGTAGCGGAATCCTGCGATGACCGCGAGGACCGGACCCGCGAGCGGGATCAGCGCCCACAGGATGACCCACAAAGTGATCCAGAGCATCAGGCCAAGTGTCTTGCCGAAGAACTCAAATCCGCTGAACAGATCCCCAAACGTCTCCTTGCCGCGGCGGAACAGGATCAGGAAATACGCGGTCAGACCGAACTCCAGGGGGCCCGCTACCAGGATCGAATACAAGCCGGACAGCGGCGAGCTCTTGATCACACCGGTCACGCCCATCGCAGCCAGGTCGACATCGATCCCTGCCTGCCGGAATACCTCATCCAGCGGCACCTCGATGCCGAAAAGCTGATCGATGATCGTACCGGGGACCGTCAGGAGCACGGTGACCAGAAAGGCCGCCACCGCGGCTGTGAGCCACTTGCCCTTCAGCGCTTCTCTGGCGAGCCGTCTCAGATTGTAGCAGCTCTCGAGAACGATGCGGGGGCCTTCCGGCTGCCCGAAGCCGCCGCTTTGGAACCCGTTGTTGTTCGTGTAGAAATCGTTCGGTTCGTACTCATACCCGCCCGGACCGGGCTGCTTGTTCTGATCGTTGTTAAAGTCGTTATTCTGCATGTTATGTCCTCTCTCTTCTGCACGCCGGCTTCTTTTAGTCAAGCGTCTTTTCCTTGTGCAGGATGTCCCGCAGGAAATCCATCATATCCTCGCTGATGCGGTCGTCGATCACGACATCCTTGACCGCCGGAATAGCCTCCATGATGGTCGGTTTGATCACATCTTCCATCGTGATGGAGGCGGCCATGCACTGCGCACAGTCGCCGGTGAGTCCGATATAAGCTACCCCGTCCGCATATTCATTCAGTACCGCCCCGCCGAGATGCTCGCTCAGGATCGGGTCGACCTTTTCCCGCAGGACGTTTTCTATCATTTTCGCAGTTGCGTCGCTCATATGCGCCTCCCTTTCTCTACAAATCATTATTATACAAAAAATGCCTCCTGCGTTCAAGCATTCCGCCGTCGCGTTTCCTGCCGGAATGAAGTATAATGTGATAAGGATATTCAAACCAGTCAAAAGGAGTTGTTATGCAGCGCTGTATCATCATCACTTCATATCTGAACGGTAAGATCCGCGATCTGATCGACATCACAGAAGATGACTTCATCCTCTGCGCGGACGGCGGCTATAAGGTCGCCCGCGATGAAGACATCATCCCCTCGCTGGTCATCGGCGACTTCGACAGCAACCAGCGCCTGAAACGGGAAGACATTCCGGAGGACATCCCCGTCGAGACGCATCCTGTCATGAAAGACCTGACCGACACGGGGCTGTGTCTGGAATACGCCGTTGAAAAAGGATACCGCAATATCCTGATCCTCGGCGGCTTCGGCGGGCGTGAGGATCACACCGTTGCCAATCTGCAAAATCTGTTCTGCTATGCGAAAGACGGCGCGATCATCATGATGATCGACAAACAGAACGTCGCCTTCCCGCTGATCGACAGCGACATCCTGATCCCGGAGCGAAAAGGCTGGACGATCTCCGTCTTCTCCCACACCGAAAAGAGTTACGGCGTCACGATCCGCGGCGCTCTGTATCCGCTCGAAGATCACGTGCTCGACAACGACTTTCCGCTCGGTGTCGGCAATTCCGCTGTGGATGACGAGGTCTACATCAAAGTCGAACGCGGCGCCTTGCTCGTCATGATGGGCTGCGACGACAACGGGGAAACGCCCGAATGAGCCGTCTTCCTTGCATCGCATACCGCCGCGTGATATAGTTAATATGTTGTGATAAATTTAACAATATACCCCTGCCGCAGTACCACGGCGGCACGGTATAGATAATCAGAAAGGAACCACCATGTACGAAATGCTCAAAAAAGAAGTCCGTGAAGGTCTGGCCATCGTCACCATCGACCGCCCCGAAGCGCTGAATGCCCTGAACAATGCCCTGCTCACCGAGCTGAAGGAAATGTTCACCGAACTGCGCGACGACGAAACCGTCCACGCGGTCATCCTGACCGGAGCCGGCAAAGCGTTCGTCGCCGGTGCGGACATCGCCGCCATGAACGCGATGACCCCCATCGAAGGAAGACAGATGATGGTTCTCGGTCACAGCGTCATGGACCTGATCGAAGAAATGGAAAAACCAGTGATCGCTGCAGTCAACGGCTTCGCACTGGGCGGCGGCTGCGAACTGTCCATGGCCTGCGACATCCGCATCGCCAGCGAAAAAGCCAAGTTCGGTCAGCCGGAGACAGGCCTCGGCATCATCCCGGGCTTCGGCGGCACACAGCGGCTCCCCCGCCTCGTCGGCCGTTCCATGGCGAAATATCTGCTCTTCACCAGCGATGTGATCGGAGCGCAGAGAGCGGAACAGATCGGCCTCGTAGAGATGGTCGTCCCGGCGGAGTCCTTGATGGAAGAAGCCGAAAAAGTCGCCCGTAAGATCATGGCGAACGGACCGATCGCGGTCGGCCTCGTCAAAAAGGCCGTCAACAAAGGCTACGACCTGCCGATCAAAGAAGCGACACAGCTTGAGATCGAACTCGAGACCGTTGCTTTTGCAACCGAAGACAAGACCGAAGGCATGACCGCTTTCCAGGAGAAGCGCGACAAGCATTTCGTCAACAAATAGCCTGCGCAAGGACACGCCGGTCCGCTCAGCAGCGGCGAAGACATCAAAAGAAAAGAAACAGAAAAGCCGGAAAGCATCTTTCCGGCTTTTCTGCAGTTCTTGCTGTCCATTGAGTCAAGCAAATTGCAGGTGAGGCCTACTGCGCTATACCCCGTACCCGAGGATGAGCCCGGGCAGGAACAAAGACAGTTTGGGAATGAACGTCGTCAGGATCAGCGTCGGCAGCCAGGCGAATAATATGAATTGCATAGTTGGTTTGAATGCCGAACTGGCCGGTGCCTTTGCCACCTGCGCGCCTAGGTACAGCATCGGTGCGCACGGCGGTGTCACCAGACCCATGCCGAGGTTGACACCCATGATCGCCGCATAGTGGATCGGATCGACCCCGATCGCCAGCGCGATCGGCAGAAGCAGCGGCGTTGAGAGGACAATGGCGCTGCCGTCATCCATCAGCATTCCAAGGATGATCATAACAAGGTTGATCATCAGAAGAATAACGACTTTATTGGTCGTGATGCCCATAGTGACTTCCACGAGCATACGCGGGACATTCTGGACGGTAAACAGCCGGCTGAGCAGACCGCATGCCATCAGCATCATCGCAATCGCACCGCAGTTATACCCGGCATCGATCATGGTCGGCCAGATGTCCTTTGCTCTCATCCCTTTGTAATAGAAGATCGCGACCGGCACACAGTAGAGCGCGGCCACGGCTGCCGCTTCCATGGTGGTCATAAACCCGCCGTAGATGCCGCCGAGGATGATGACCGGCATGAACAGTGCAGGCAGTGCATGACCGGTTCGTTTCATGACAGGTCCGAAATGCATGTCCATCTTACCCGGATGGCATTCCTCGATGCTCTTCAGATGACGGACCTGGAAATGCTGTACGATGCAGAACAGCGTTGCGACGATAATACCTGGTACGATCGTCGCGAGGAAGCATGCCAGCACGGAGTTGCCGGAAGCCCAGGCATACAGGATCTGTGCGGCGGACGGCGGGATCAGGAGTCCCAGAACACTGGAACTCGCGAGCAGTGCCGCGATGTTGCCGTCCGGGTATCCGCGTTCCTTGAGTTTCGGAGCCATGATAGAGCCGACTGAAGCAAGGGTCGCCGAAGAGCTTCCCGAGATCGCGCCGAAGATACCGCACACGACGACGGTCACGATACCAAGACCGGTCTTCATACGGCTGACGAACTGCTCGACAAAGGCGATCAGCGCGTCGCCGATCTTCCCTTCCCGGATGATCGCGCCGGCGATCATAAAGAGCGGGATACACAGCAGCACCAGCGTATTCAGGTTGTTGTAACTAGCGGGGACCAGGAAGGCCGGGTCTTCGCCCAGGATCAGGACCAGGACGATCGTCACGCCGGCGAATGCGAACGGGACAGGGACGCCGCCGATGAGCAGCGCGGCCAAAAGGATGACCGCTACGATGATGACCATACCGGTACTCATGCCTGCTCACCCCCTTCCAGCACAGTGTCACTGCCTGCGGCAGGTTCCTCCGGCTCCCTGCGGAATGTGGTCACGGTATCCTTGAGAGCGTAGATAAGCGCATAAAAGGCCATCAGGAAATACCCGATGCAGACCGCCATCTGACCGCACAGTTTGGGGATCCTCCAGACGGTCGTATTGGCGGGTCTTGACATCGCGTACTGGACAAAATCAACCGCCCAGATGCAGATAATAACAGTAATGATCAGGACGAGCCAGGATGCGATCATATGCGCAGCGTCCAGTTTGCGTCCCTTCAGGAACAGGCTCATCATATCGGCACTGATATGTTCCCTTTTATACATGCAGTATGCGCCGCCTATGAAATAGAGCCACATGGCGAACAGCAGCACCCACTCGTCAAACCCCAGAAAATCGATCTTGAAGATATACCGGCAGGCGACCTCCGCGACAAAAATCAGCACGCAGAGGCAGCCGGTCACAAAGATGATGATCTCCTGGATGCGCAGCAGAATCTTCCATATCAGATTGTTTTCTACTTTATCCATATCACTTCTCCGGAATCAGATCAAAATGCAAAAGTCTGCTATAAATAACATATAACAATAGTCATTACCGGATGTTTGAAATGTTCGGAAGCGGGGGGG
>JAWRJC010000015.1:0-22011 GCA_040307715.1 Clostridiales bacterium
AAGAATGTGTATTGCTCGTACAGCCATGGTCCGATGCTGCCGAAAAACCCGGACTTCTGTGATCTGCTGCTCGAAAAAGCGCTGGAACGGAAGTATGGAAAGATCGTCCTGGAAAAACTCCACGACGACTATGAGAGGGAAGCGCACCGCGTGATGGAACAGCGTCTCAACAGCTGATACAGACAAACAGAATGCAGACAAAAAGAAACGGCCGTTACAGACGGCCGTTTTTCAGTATTTGTTCGTAGATCCGCATTTCTTCGCGGAATCGCTTAAGAGGGAATCCGATGACATTGTCGACATCACCGTCAACAGCGGTGACATAGCGGCTGAATGTGCCTTGAATGCCGTAACCGCCGGCTTTGTCGTATGCTTCCTCGGTATCAAGATACGCATCCATATCCTCTGCAGTATATTTGCAGAAGGTGACATCAGAGGATTCATAAAAGCATTTTGTGAGTCTACCCGCAGCATCTGCCATACAGACACCCGTGATGACCTGGTGTGTTTCACCGGAAAGCGCCATCAGCATCTGCATGCCGTCAGCTTTGTCCTTCGGCTTTTCCATGATCGTCCCGCGGTATACGACGATGGTATCCGCACCGATGATCAGCGGGCTTTCCGGAGCAGAGGAAACAGCCGGATC
This sequence comes from Clostridiales bacterium, assembly GCA_040307715.1. Classification (GTDB taxonomy): domain Bacteria; phylum Bacillota; class Clostridia; order Peptostreptococcales; family Anaerovoracaceae; genus RUG13615. The sequence goes on from JAWRJC010000015.1 coordinate 647, forward strand.
TGCCGTTCTGACGTGCTGCTGCCATTGACCGCGCACATCAAGCGCTTTGCCGAGCGCAAAGAACATGGCGCGCTCCGCAGGCGCCATAGGGTAGGGAACCGTTTCCTCGTACGAAGAGGGAAGTACCTGCGGGCATAACCCGCAGGTACGTAGGATCTCGATGCGTCTCGGGGAAGCGGAAGCCAGGATCAGAGGCCGGCATTCTGACAGGTTCTGCATCATGCGCCGCCGCCTTCCTCAGGATCGGTCGGATCGATGATAACATCCGGCGGTGTGTCAGGAGTTTCAGGCTCCTCCGGCTGCTGTTGCTGCTGCTGTTCTTCTTCCTGTTTCTTTTTCTCCTCTTCCTGCCGCTTTCTTTCTTCCTCTTCCTGTTTCTTTTTCTCTTCTTCCGCCTTTATCTCTTCGTCTGTCTTGAAGTCTTTATTAAGCGTTTGACCGGGCGCGATGGGGTACTTGCTCACATCTTTATTGTGCAGCGGGCAGTAGTACTTGGCATGCGCGTCTTTGGGCTGCATCTTGACTTTGCCGTGATTCTTACAGTAGGGCGTTGCCAGGAAGCCGCTGTCCTTACAAACATCGACTTCGATGTCATTAGACAGATCCGAAACACCGTACTGGGTGCCGGAAACAAAGTATTCGCCGTTCTGGAAGATCACGTTGTCCGGCATTTTAACGAAGTCTCCGCTCATACCGTCGGTCGCTTTCGTCATGATGACGCCCCAGAGTCTGGCGGCAGCTTCGGATCCCTGGTTCAGTTCGAGGTTGATATCGTTACCGATCCAGAGGGCTGCGGAATACTGCGGTGTGAAGCCGCAGAACCAGGCATCGTATTTATCGGATGTTGTCCCGGTCTTGCCGGCGGTAGCCAGATTGCCCGCGGAGGCCTCAGGATGTTCCTGGGTGACGACGGTGCGCAGGATATCCGCCATGACCCACGCGACCGCTTCATCGATGACGCGGGTCTGCTCCGGATCAGCCTGGAGGATGACTTCTCCATGACTGTTTTTGACTTCGGTGTAGCATGTGTAGTCGGTGTGAACGCCGAGGGCAGGGAAGGTGGCATAGGCGGAGGCCATCTCAAGCGGGGAGATGCCGCGTGACAGACCGCCGAGCGCGAGCGCCGCCGGGTTCATGTCATTCACATCGCCTTCCTCAACGATCGTCGTGATGCCGAACTTTTTCAGCATGGCTGCGGAATAGTCTGCGCCGACCTGCTGGAAGACACGGACCGCAGCGATGTTGCAGGAAATCTCGACTGCCTTGCGCAGGGTGATGATGCCCTTGAATTCGCTGTAGACGTTTTTCGGCCAGACCTTTCCGTCAACGATCATTTCTTTGTCGTTGATCTTGCTGGCGGCTGTCCAGTAATACCCGTATCCTTCGGAGATCTGGTTCTCGTCATACTCCTTATACTTCAACGGTTTCTCATCCTTGGCCGCATCGGCGCCGATCTGCAGCGCCGGGGCGTAGACAGCCAGCGGTTTGATGGACGAACCGGTCTGCCGCGGACTGATGGCGCGGTTGTACATAAGCTCGCCTTTGACCGAGCGGCCGCCGACCATCGCCTTGACAGCACCGGTCTTGTTGTCGCAGATGACCATGGCAGCCTGCGGCTGGCGGACGAGCTGGCTGAGGTTGTAACCGCTCTCGTTGATCGAAAGAGAACCGTCTTCGCCTTTTGTCAGGAAGTCGGGGTGATCCTGGAAGAATTGGGCGGATACGATGACATTACCATCATCGTCATAGGTTTTGTAATCCACCGGAATATTGATGGAACAGCTCTGCAGGCTGTAGAAAGCACCATCTACGATCTGGTACATCGGCTTGAACTCGATCGTGATATCCTGCACGCCGTTGCTGGTCGTATTGTAGAAATTGAGCCGCTTCCCGCGCGTCAGCGTGACAGATCCATCGTCGTGCAGCGTGTATTCACCGTCACGGAAGTGGAAAACGCCGTCCGGAAGCATGCTGCTCTTTGCGTACAGAAGGATCCGGTCGCCGTCCTTGTTGTAGATATTGCCTTCGTCATCCTGTGCGTTGTTGTAGTATTCGACGGAAGGGAAGTTGTCGGGATTGTTGAATTCCTTTTCGATGGAGTCCTGTGCCTGCTGGTTGAGCGTCGTATAGATCTGCAGACCGCCGGTGTAGATCAGCTTGCGGGCGTTTTCTTCCGTGTAGCCGCTCTCCACCAGATCATCGATGACTTCATTGATCACGAAATCATTGAAATAGGAATTGCTGAGATGCTGTTCTTTAGGCACGTCGATCTCGGACAGCAGATCGGTTTCGAGCGCTGCCGCTTTCTGTTCGGCGGTGATATAACCCTGCTCTTCCATGTAGTTGAGCGTGGTCTCGCGGCGCCATTGCGAGGAATCGCCGTTGTAGACGGTCACGAACCCGTCTGATTCTTTGATCACATAGGAAGGATCGATGGTATCGGATATCGCGGCAAAGTCAGCTGAAGCATACGTACGGAGGGGAGCGTAACTCTGCGGATTCTGAGGAACTGCCGCCAGTGCGACGCACTGCACCAGATCCAGATCTTTGGCACTCTTGTTGAAATACGCCTTGGCCGCTGCCTCGACGCCGTAGCAGTTGTAACCCAGATAGATCGTATTGAGGTATGCCTCGATGATCTGCTCTTTGGTGAGGTTGCGCTCGAGGATCACCGCATACCAGGCTTCTGTGATCTTGCGGTTCATCGATCGTTCGCTCTTGATATCGGAAAGATAGATATTGCGGGCGAGCTGCTGGGTGATGGTACTGGTGCCGCTGATCTGTCCGCCGCTGAATATCTTTTCTTTGATCGCGCCGAAGATACGGATGATATTGAATCCGTGATGCTCCCAGAAGGATTTATCCTCCATTGCAACGACCGCGTTGATCAGGTCTGTCGGCATTTCGTCATACGTCAGATTGTCGCGGTTGCCGCCTTCCGTAAAGACACTGTCGATCACATTGCCCTGATCGTCATAAAGAGTGGAACTCTCCGACATGAAGGCGTAGATGTTCGAGGTGTCGATCTCCGGCGCCTGCGCGATGACGCTGCCTGCGTAGATGACAAGGAAAGCCGCCATCAGGAGTCCCATCAGGAAGAGCGTTTTGATACAGGTGCCGATCTTAGATGGTTTTTTCTTTCTGGACGGGGTCTTTTCTTTGCTTCGTGCCATGATACTGATTCCTTTCCATAGATAACTAATTATATCACAAACCAACATTAATAAAAACATTACGGCAGATAAGATGAGCAGAAGTTCTTCATATTATTTCTTAAGAAATCTCTCTTCTGACCGGCACACGAAAAAATGGTAATCATTTACATTTTTAGCGGCCGGTGGTATACTGCATACGAAGCAGCAGGGGAAGTGGGGGACGATGACGCGCAGACCTCTCTGTTTTGTATTGTCTGCCTTCATAGGCGGTATATATTTACGCTTTTTGTGGAATGAAAGCATCGCTGCCGGGGCTGCGGCAGGTGTTCTGTTCATAATGCTTCTCCTGTTGTTTCCGGAGAAACAACGCTGTGATCCCGCGCGGTCCGGAAAGCTCCTGACGGCAGTTTGTATCGGACTAGCCGCAGGTGTTCTTGTCATGCAGTTTGCGATGCTGGAAGCGCTTTCCGACCCGGTCGCGATAAAGGAGGGGCAGCCGGCGGTCCTGTCGGGAACCGTCCTCTCCTGTGAACCGCTTGCGGATGATACCGCTGACGGGAAGGGCTGCCGTATGCTGATCCGCACCGATACGGGAAGCCGGGTGCTGGCCGAGTACAGCAGCGATCTCAGCGGCCAGGTGCCGGAAGGATGCCGGATCGAAGGGAAAGGGGTGATCACAAAACCGAAGACAGCCCGCAATCCCGGCTGTTTTGACTATGCGCTGTATCTGCGCGGCCGGCGGGTCTACAGCTGCTGCAGGCTGGAAAAAGCCCGGCTCGGAGGAGTGGAGAGCGCATGGCGCCGTTTCTACGCTGTCAGGCGGCAGGCGCTGGAACAGGCGCTGACACCGTATCTGTCTGAAGAGCAGCGCGCTGTCCTGAACGCGATGCTGTTCGGCAGCAAAAGCCTTCTGCAGGAGGAGACATACACTGCTTTTCAGCGGAACGGGACAGCGCATGTGCTGGCGGTGAGCGGACTGCACGTCGGGATGCTGTACAGTCTGTATCTCTGGTTTTTTGGCAGGAAACGCTCTTTGGCGGGGCATGCTGTCCTGGCATTGCTTCTGTTTTCGTATGCCGCGCTGGCCGGTTTTTCACCGTCGGTCGTGCGGGCAGGTACGATGATCGGGATCCATACGGCCGGCAGGGCGCTCCATGCCCGCTATGACATGCTGACGGGGACGATGACCGCTGCGGCGCTGATCCTCGCGGTTTCGCCGTATCAGTTACTGGAAAGCGGATTCCAGTTGTCTTTTCTGGCCGTGCTTCTGCTTGCCTTTCTGCAGCCGGTCTGTGAGAAACGGTGGCTCCCTGCATGGACTGCCCGTTTGAAAGAGCACGGGTGCCGGGAGCGCACAGCTGCCGCAGCGGAATCCGCCGGCAAATGGCTGCTCCCGTTGCTGCTGATGCAGGCAGGTATGATGCCGCTGACAGCATACCTGTTCAATTACTGGAGCCTGAGCGCGTTCGCAGCCAATCTGCCGCTTGTGTTCCTTGCATCGATGATCGTTCCCGCTGGAATCCTGCTTCTGCTCGTGCTGTGCCTGCCGGCAGGCGCCATTTTTGTCCCGCTGGTCGGCGCGCTGCTGCGCAGACTGCTGGCAGGGATCCTTTACTGGAATCGCCTTACCTATCTGGACGGTGCTTTGTCCTTTGATACAGTGAGTCCGCCGCGCTGGGTCCTGTTCCTGTTTTACGGGCTTTTGTTCCTGCTGCTGAGCGAGTGGACGCAGATCCGGCTGGCCCGCGGGGAGGTAAGGCGATGCTTTTCGGCGGCAGCGGTCCTTGCCGTCTGTATTGCCGTTTCCGCCGCTGCTCTTGCGAGCGGTTTTGCGCAGGCGGATATCGTCTTTGTCGATGTCGGACAGGGGGACTGCGTCCACGTCCGTGCGGATGCCCATACCGATCTTCTGCTGGACGGCGGCGGCAGCAAAGACTACGATGTCGGGCGGAAGACCGTCAAGCCGTATCTTCTCAAAAACAGGGTCCGCCGGATCGATGCGGCAGTCGTGACGCATCTGGACCTCGACCATTACGGCGGGATCGTATCGCTCTGCCGGGACGGAATGGTGGATACACTCATTCTTTATGAGGGAAATGCGGGGGATCTGCCTGCGATCGCCGCACAGTGCGGGATGCCGGAAGACAGGATCCGGCTCGCAGGGGCGGGAGATTCGATCCGGGCAGGCTGCGTGACAGTGTGTTTCGTCGGACCTTTACACAAAGGCGGTCCGGAGAACGAACAGAGCCTTGTCATGGTGGTGGAAAAAGAAGGGCGGAAGGTCGTGATCACCGGTGATGTCGGGGCAGAAACAGAGAAGGCTATGGCAGACTATTATCAAAACGGTGAACTCGATGGAGATATCCTGCAGGTACCGCACCACGGGAGCCGCTTCAGTTCCTCCGAAACCCTGCTCGAAGCGGTCACCCCGTCGGCGGCTGTCGTACAGGTCGGATACAATCATTACGGTCATCCGGCGGCGGAAGTTCTCGCCCGCTATGAGGCAGCGGGGATCCGCGTGTACCGCAACGATCTTGACGGTGCGGTCGGGATCGATCTTTCGGAGATGCGCGTATTCACGATGGTGCAGCGGGGGCGCAGCGATCCTTGATGTTGAACGCACTGCCGAAAAATGATACATTATTTGCATGGCAGAGACGATGACACACGCATTCGTAAAGATCGAAGCGGATATCAAAAAGAATAAGATCGGAAATGTTGTGCTCCTGCATGGTCAGGAGCAGTTTCTGGTGGAGTGGGCGAGAGACCGTCTCGTCGGCGTATATGTGAATGAAGCAGTCAGAACGCTTGATCTGACGGTTTTCGAGGAAGACCAGTGGACGGCGGCGCAGGTCATCGAAGCCTGCGAGACGATCCCGCTGTTTTCGGCACGCAAAACGGTCGTCATCAACGGACTGGCAAATGTATGGAAGGCGTCCGGCAAAGGCTGTGTTCCGAAGGAAGAGGCAGACCGGCTCGCCGCCTATCTGAAAGATCTGCCGGACACGCTGTTGCTGATCATCACGACCAGAGAGACGGAAGAAGACCGCCGGGAGAAAAAAAGAACGGCGCTTTACAAAGCAATCGCTGAGAATGGCACGGTCTATGATTTTGCTGCGCTCGGGCGGTCAGATCTGTCCAAGTTTATCCGGAAGAGATTCCGCACTGCCGGGAAGGAGATCCATGCTTCGCTTGTCGATCGCCTGATCGAGCAGTCCGGTTACAATAATAAAGATATTGCATACTCATTGTTCGATCTGGAAAACGATGTCCGCAAGATCATTTTCCACGCCGGACTTGGGGAGATCACACAGGAAGATATCGATCTCTGTCTGTCCGGTACGCTGGAACAGGGGGTTTTCAAACTTTTGGACGCGGTGAGCGCCAACCGGAAGGGGGACGCGCTTTCTCTGCTGCATCAGCTGATCGTCGGCGGCATGAAACCGCTCAGGATCCAGTCTATGATTGCCGGTCAGCTCGAGATCATGCTGCTCGGACTCGAACTTCGTGCGGAAGGTTGCGGCATGGACGAGATCCAGCGCCGTCTGCGGGTCAATGACTACCGGCTCAAAAAGGCGATGCGTGCGGCGGGGCGGTATGAGATCGATGAACTCAAACGCATCCTCTGCAGCGCGTATGCCGTGGAAAGCGAGATCAAAAGCGGCAGACTGTCCATGGAGATGGCTCTGGAAGTGTTCATAGCGGAGATCTGATGACGAAGACGAACAGGCAGACACAGGCGGATATGATGCTGCTTCTGGTGTCGCTCTGCTGGGGCGTCTCCTATTTTATGATGGATATCTGTCTGCGCGATCTGGGGACATTCACGCTCAACATCTATCGTTTTGTGGGAGCGTTTCTCCTGATCGTGCTGCTGTTCCCGAAAAAAATGCGGCACATCTCGCGCCTGACTGCGAGGTATGCCGTTTTTGTCGGGATCGCATTGTATTTTACATACTTCGGTGCGACGGTCGGAGTGCAGCTGACCAGCCAGTCCAACGCCGGCTTCCTCTGCGCGATGTCGGTCGTTGTGACACCTGTGCTGGACATGATATTCAAGCACCGCATCCCGCCGCGCAAACTGACACTGGTCGTTCTCGCATGTGCTGTGGGCATCGCGCTCATGACACTTAATGAATCGCTGCATTTCAACATCGGGGACGTCTTCTGCCTCGGGTGTGCGGTCGCGAATGCTGCGATGGCTGTCATCGATGAGACGGCTGTCGCGAGAGAAGAGGTGGACGCTTTTCAGCTCGGCGCGCTGTCGATCGGTGTGTGCGGATTGCTCTGCACAGTGACGGCGCTGATCACGGAAACGCCGCATCTGCCGGCTTCACCGGAGACCGTGTTCTGTACGGTCTTTCTGATGATCTTCTGTACCGGGCTGCCGTTCATCGTTCAGCCGATCGCACAGCAGTACACATCCGCGGTCCATGTCGGCGTCATCTTCACAATGGAACCTGTCTTCGCGTGTTTTGTAGCCTACATGTTCGCAGGAGAGCGGCTGCTGCCGCGCGGATACTTCGGTGCGTTGATCCTTCTTCTCGCGATGCTGTGGATGGAGATCGACGTCGGCAGTCTGCTTGAAAAACGGCGAAAGCATTGATTGTATAGCGTTTCCGTTATATTATTAGTCGTTCCGCGAGGATGTATGTACAGAGTGATCTGAGAACCGTTTCATAAACGGCGGCCCGGTCCGCGGCGCTGCCGACAGGAAAGGAAAGAACAACATGAACATCGTTCTGCCGGATGTTTTTTATGAACTGAATATTTTTTCGATCGTTCTGCGGTTGCTGCTCGCGCTCGTATTCGGGGGGCTCATCGGGCTGGAACGCGGCGCGGAACGTCATCCGGCCGGTTTCCGCACACATATCCTCGTGTGCGTCGGCGCGGCGCTTGCCATGATCACCAATCAGTATATGGTGGACATCTGGCCGGCGCAGGTCGATCCTTCCCGTATCGGGGCGCAGGTCATCACAGGCGTCGGTTTCCTCGGGGCGGGAACGATCATTCTGACGGGGCAGAACAAGATCAAAGGCTTGACGACTGCGGCAGGCCTGTGGGCATCTGCCTGTATCGGTCTTGCGATCGGGATCGGTTTCTATTCCGGTGCGCTGATCGGGACGGTCCTGATCTATATCAGTCTGGATCTGCTGTCGCACATTGAGGAAGCAATCTACCGGAAAGCGGGCAATCTGGCACTGTACATCGAGGTGACTGACCGGCCGGCATTCAAAGAAGTGATGGCTGTATTGAAGGAAAACAGCCGCGCGATCGAGGACATCGACTTTTCCCGCAGCAGCGTGATAACGCAGGAGGGTATCGCGTTCAATGTGCGGCTGCGGCTGCCGCGAAAAAAGGAAGTTTCCTCGGTCGTCGACAGCGTGAACGCAGTCGATGGCGTTATGATCGTGGACGTAGAGTAGCACAAGGAAAAAAGGAAAGACAGCATGAAATTACTGGTCATCAGCGATACACACGGACGCATCGGACCTATCTCGGAAGTCATCGGCAGCATGGATGATATCGATATGCTCGTCCATCTTGGCGATTACGAGCAGGATGCGGAGATCCTGGCGGAGCGCCACGGACTGGATATGATCTCTGTCCCGGGCAATATGGACGGCTGCATGCGGCTGGAAAAGGCGGAGAAGATCCTCGAGACGGAATACGGAAAGATCCTCCTGACACACGGACATCTGCGCGATGCCAGATGGAGCGAGGACCGGCTGGTCTTAGCAGCGATGGAAAAAGGATGCAAGGCCGTTTTCTACGGGCATACACACTGCTCTTTGTATGAAGAATCGCCGGAAGGCATCGTGATCCTCAATCCCGGCAGCACCAGTCTTCCGAGGGACGGCAGACCGCCCTCATACGCTGTTGTACGCACGGACGAAGAACGGCTCGAATGCGGTATCCGCTATATCCGTGACCGGGAAGACGGAACCGGCGGCGACGGGGGAAAGAAGAAGTATCCGCACGGACGCCTGCGGGGGATGCTGAATTACAGCGACCGGTTTTAACTAAAACGATGACTGCAATCGAAAGACGGCACCAGGGGAGGTGCCGTCTCTCTTTTGATACATATAGAAATCGCAAAGGATGTATCAACTACTTCAGTTTGCCCTGTTCACGCAGCGCTTCGACCATCGTGGGCAGCCCCCACAGATCGATGAAGCCCTTGGACGCGGCCTGGTCGTAGTCGGATTCGTCGAATGTTGCGAGTTCTTCCGAGTAGAGTGAGAAGGGAGAGGTCATGCCGGCCGGGATGATGTTGCCCTTGTAAAGCTTGAGCTTGACGGTGCCGGTGACATGCTCGTTCGCCTTGTCTGCGAAAGCGGAGAGCGCTTCCCGCATGGGGCTGTACCATTTGCCGTTGTAGATGAGATCCGCGAAGTCGACAGCCAGTTTGCTCTTCAGATGCATGGTGTCCTTGTCGACGGTGATCATCTCGAGCTGTTCATGCGCGAAGTAGAGGATGGTGCCGCCGGGAGTCTCGTAGACACCACGGTCCTTCATGCCGACCAGACGGTTCTCGACCAGGTCGACGATACCGATGCCGTTCTTGCCGCCCACCTCGTTGAGCGCTTCGATGATCTTGGAAGCCTTCATCTTTTCGCCGTTGAAAGCGACCGGGACGCCGGCTTCGAAGTCGAGGGTGATATAGGTGGGTTCATCCGGAGCCTGCTCGGGGGAAACGCCCAGTTCCAGGAAGCTCGGATCGTCGTACTTCGGTTCGTTGGCGACATCTTCCAGATCCAGACCTTCGTGGCTCAGGTGCCAGATGTTCTTATCTTTGGAATAGCTGGTCTCGCGGCTGATCTTGAGGGGCACGTCATGCGCTTCGGCATAATCGATCTCTTCGTCACGGCTCTTGATATCCCACTCACGCCAGGGCGCGATGATCTTCATGCCGGGTGCGTACCGTTTGATCGCCAGTTCGAAACGTACCTGGTCATTGCCTTTGCCGGTGCAGCCGTGGACGATGGCGTCCGCGCCTTCCGCGAGTGCGATCTCTGCGAGCTTTTTGCCGATGACCGGACGCGCGAACGCTGTGCCCAGCATGTATTTCTCATATACCGCATCCATCTTGAGGGAGGGGATGATGACTTCATCCACCATCTCGTCGATCAGATCGGCGACGATGAGTTTGGAAGCGCCTGTCTTAAGGGCTTTCTCTTCGAGACCTTCCAGTTCGTCCGCCTGTCCGACATTACCGGAAACCGCGATGATCTCCGGATCGTCATAGTTCTCTTTGAGCCACGGAATGATGACGGATGTGTCGAGACCGCCGGAATACGCCATTACTACTTTCTTGATTGCCATGATTGATACTCCTTTGCTTTTTTATTCACGTTAGTTTAGCAAGTTGTCTGCGGGCTTTTCGTGCCCGATGGGATGATTATACATAAACATGAATAAATATGCAACACCTTTTTTAAAAAATATTTGACTTTCTTTATCAGCTCCACAAAATCCATTTTTAATGGTGTATATTATAAATGTATTTGTATGTTTCCGGAGGGACAGATGAGCTCAAAGAAGTGGCAATCACCATATTTCAAATGGGGACTGACGGGGGCGCTGGCCTTGATGGCTGCGGTCGCCTTCTTCTTTGTGGTCTTCAGATATCAGGGGCTTATCGCCGGGATCTCGGCATTCGCTCATATCCTGATGCCGTTTGTATACGGGCTTGTGATGGCATATCTGGTCTGTCCGTTGTACAACGTCTGCATACGCGGTTTCGGCAAGATCAGGTGGCCTAAAGTCCGCGGCAGGGACATCTCGGTGACCGTGTCAAAAGGCATCGCGACGTTCATCAGTATCATGATGATCTTCTTCGTGATCGGGGCGCTGCTGTATCTGATCATCCCGCAGCTGATCGAAAGTGAGACCGTCATTGCTAAAGAGATGCCGGTATATATACGTAATGTCGTGATCTTTCTGCAGGACAGTGCCAACCATCTGCCAAGCAGTTTCAAAGCACAGGCGGAGGCGCTGATCAGCGAAGCCGGCGGTTCCTTTACAGACTGGGTCCAATCCACTCTGCTGCCGCGGTATGACAGCATTCTGGCGACGATCTCGGAGAGCATCCTCGGAATCCTCGGCACGATCATGAATTTCTTCATCGGCGTGATCGTTTGCGCATTCTTCATCAACCGCAAAGAAGTTTTCCTGGCGCAAGCCAAAAAGATGATCATCGCGATCTTCCGCGAAGACCATGCGGACGGCATCCTGCGGGGCGCTGCGTATATCAATAAAACATTCTGGGGATTTATCAGCGGCAAGCTGATCGACAGTCTGGTCATCGGCATCCTTTGCTTTATCGTGATGTCGATCCTGCACTGGCCTTATGCGGTCCTGATCAGCGTCATCATCGGCGTGACGAACATCATTCCGTTCTTCGGCCCGTTCATCGGGGCGATCCCGTCGGCGATCCTGATGTTCATGGTCAGCCCGAAACTCTGTCTGGCGTTCATCGTGTTCGTATTCATCCTGCAGCAGGTAGACGGCAACATCATCGGTCCGAAGATTCTCGGCGAGACGACAGGTCTTTCGAGCATCTGGGTCATCTTCGCGATCCTCGTCGGCAGCGGTCTGTTCGGTGTGCTGGGCATGATCCTGGGTGTGCCGGTCTTCGCTGTGCTGTACGCATATGTCTGCTACTGGATCAACCGGCGGCTCGAAAAGAAGGGGCTCTCGACCGATCTCTGGGATTATCACACCCTGTACAGTTATGCCGGGGTGCGCGAAACATCTGCAGATCCTGAAGAAGCCGATGAACCACCTATGGACAAAGAGCATGTCGAAGAACTGATAGAAGATTACAGAGAGGAAGACTATAATGAGTGATTTCGGAGTGCGGCTCGCACAGATCGCGAAAGTGGAAGAGAACGCTCCGATGGCGTCATATACTTCCTTCCGCGCGGGTGGAGCGGCAAGATACCTTGTCTTTCCCGATACCGAGGAAGCGCTGCTGGCGGTCATGGAGGCCGTCCGGGAAGAGAAGATTCCATACTATGTGACGGGCAATGGCAGCAACATCCTCGTGAAAGACGGCGGATTCTCCGGCGTGATCATCAAAATCGCGGACGGGTTCTCGGATATAGAAACAGACGGCACGAAGATCCGTGCGGGTGCCGGAGCGCTCCTGTCCGCGATCTCCAGGGAAGCGGCCAGACAGTCGCTGACGGGGCTGGAGTTCGCCTCCGGCATCCCGGGGAGCCTTGGCGGTGCGGTCTACATGAATGCCGGCGCGTACGACGGCGAGATGAAGCAGATCCTGCAGACAGTCCGGCTTCTTGATCCTGTAAGCGGCGCGGTCCGCGACGCAGATGCGGCTGAACTGGAACTGGCATACCGGTACAGCAGCCTGTATGAGACGGGGGAGATCGTCCTGGGGGCGGTCATGCAGCTTGCTGAAGGCGATCCGGCGGCGATCGCGGAGAAGATGCGTGATCTCAACCGGCGGCGGACGACCAAGCAGCCGCTGGCGTATCCGAGCGCCGGCAGTTTTTTCAAGCGGCCGGAAGGGTATTTCGCCGGCAAACTCGTGCAGGATGCCGGGCTCAAAGGCCTGACGGTGGGCGGCGCACAGGTGTCTACGCTGCACAGCGGATTTGTCATCAATATCGGCGGCGCGACCGCCACGGATATCATCACACTGATGCACCTCGTGCAGGCGCGTGTTAAAGAACAGTTCGGTGTGGATCTTCACCCGGAGGTACGCATCATCGGTGTGGATCAAGGAGAAAGCGATTCCCTGGCATAGGAAAGGAACGCATAGAATATGTGGAAACTGTTATACGACCACCATACGCACACGACATTCAGCCACGGCAAGGGATCGATCGAAGAAAATGTCAAGGAGGCCATCGCAAAGGGGCTTACATCTGTCGGTATCACTGACCACGGCCCCGGTCATCTGACCTATGGCCTGAAGAGAGAAAACTATCCCATCATGCGGGCGGAGGTCGACCGCCTCAATAAGAAATATCCGCAGATCGAAGTCAAACTGGGCGTGGAAGCGAATATCTGGGAGCCTGCGCCGTATATCGATGTGATCCCGGACGATCTTAAGTATCTGGATTATGTGATCGCAGGCTACCATTACGGCGTGCACGACGGTCATACGATCCATAATTATGCCTATAACCATGGTGTCCGGGTCGGCGGGAAGAGCCTGCTGGCTGCGAACACGGATATGATGGTCAGAGCGATCTATGAGAATGATCTCTACATCCTGACGCACCCCGGCGACAAAGGACCGTTCGACATAGATGCGGTCGCGAAAGCATGCGAGGACCGCGGCGTGCTGATGGAGATCAATGCCAAGCATCCGCATCTGAATGTAAAAGAAATCCAGACTGCCATGAAATACAATGTGCAGTTCATCATCAGCAGTGATGCGCATATTCCCGGTAAAGTCGGGAGTGTGGAAGCGCCCATGCGGCGCGCACTGGAAGCCGGCGTACCGGCGGAACGGATCGTTAATATAGAAGTGACCGAGGAGGAATAACGTGCAGACTGTCATCATCACAGGCTTGTCCGGCGCAGGAAAGTCACAGGCCATGGAAGGGCTGGAAGATCAGGGGTATTACTGCATCGACAACATGCCGCCTGCCCTGATTGCAGACTTTATCAATCTGGCTATGACCCCGGAGAGCGGCATCGAAAAAGCGGCCTTCGTCGTGGATATCCGCGGCGGGGAGATCTTTGGCGGATTCCAGGAAGCCATGGAAGTCATGGATGCGTACAGCATCGATGTCAAAGTGCTCTTCCTCGAAGCGACGACCGACACGCTGCTGCGGCGGTTTGATGCTACACGGCGCGTACATCCGGTCACGCATAGAGCAGCGACCGAGGAAGCGATCGAAGCGGAACGCGAAAAACTGAAGTTCCTGCGCAACGCGGCAGATTTCGTCATCGACACGTCGGGCATGAAGACGGCACAGCTCAAGGAGGAGATCCGTGAGATCCTCGAAGACAGGACCAAGGAGGAAACCTTCGTCATCAATATCATGTCGTTCGGTTTTAAGTACGGCATCCCGGTGACGGCGGATATGGTCTTTGATATGCGGTTCATCCCCAATCCGTTCTACGTGCCGACGCTCAAGCGGCTGACAGGCAACAACAAAAAGATCAGGGATTATGTGGGCAAGTATTACGTGACCCAGTCTTTTGTCAAGAACCTCGACCGGCTGATCAACGGAACGATCCCCGGATACATGCAGGAGGGCAAATGGCACCTCAACGTAGCCTTCGGCTGTACGGGCGGTCATCACCGTTCGGTCGCCATGGCCAATGAGTTCTATGAGCGTTTCAAGAGACAGGGCAAGCAGGTCACCCTGGAACATAGAGATATCAAAAAAGGATAATGCCGGGTAAAGGATTGCCTGCTGCTTGATACAGGAGAAGAAGGTCGTGTCGTTTTCTGCGGATACAAAAAATGAACTGGCACATATCATGCCGGAGAAAAAGAACTGTATGATCGCGGAAATCGCGGCCTTTATTCGTGTACGTGGAAATCTGCGTCTGATGGGCGGCGGCAAGTTTGAAATCCAGGTGCCGCTGGATGATCCTGCGATCGCCCGGCACTTTATGAAACTCATCAAGGAGTACTTCAGCGTTGAGACGCATCTTACGGTGCGGGAGAGCAGCGGAATCCGCAAAGGCCGCTCCTACATTGTCACGATCGGTCCGGAGGATCTCAGCGAGCAGATCCTGCGCGAGACCGGAATCCTGATGGTCCGCGAGGGCATGAACTATATCAGCGACGGTATCTACGAGGGACTGGTGAAAACGAAGGATGCCCGCAAAGCTTATCTGCGCGCCTTATTCCTCGCAGCTGGTACGATGACGAGCCCGGAGAAAGACTATCATTTTGAAATCAGCTGCGCGACGAAGATCCTGGCGACCGACGTGCGGCGGCTGTTCAATTCCTTCGTTGATATCACAGCGAAGTATTACCAGCGTAAGGAGGATCACATCGTCTATCTGAAGAAAGCCGACCAGATCCAGGATATGCTGGCCATCATGGGGGCACAGACGCAGTACTTTGCGTTCCAGGATGTGCGATTCCAGAAGGAACTGAAAGGATCGGCGAACCGCCTCGCCAACTGCGACCAGGCCAACATCGATAAAGCGATCGCGGCAGCTGATAAGATGATCGAAGCGATCAATAAGGTCGGACTGGAGAATCTGCCGCCGAAGCTGGCAGAGATCGCGGTCGTTCGGATGGAACATCCGGAAGCGTCGCTCAAAGAACTGGGTGAATTCCTCGATCCGCCGCTCAAAAAGGCGGGCGTCAACAGCCGTCTCAAGCGCATCGAAGCGCTGGCGGCAGCAAAGGAGAACGGACATGTACAATGAAACCGAATACAGAGTTATATTCGCGGACACGGACGCGATGGGCATCGTCTACAACGGGACGTACATTTCGCTGTTTGAGCGCGGCCGGACTGAACTCATGCGCCAGATGGGGTACCCGTACAAGCGCATGGAAGAAGAAGGCATGAAGCTGCCGGTCGGCGAGATCACCTGCACCTACCGTTCGCCGGCGTTCGCGGATGACCTGCTCGTCATCAAAAGCTGGGTCGAAGAGATCAAGGCGGCGTCGATCTACGTCGGCTATGAGATCTACAAGAAGGAGACCGGTGAAGTCTGTGTCACGGGGTCGTCCATGCACCCGGTGACAGATACGGAACTTAAGCCGATGCGTTTTAAAAAAGTCCGTCCGGACCTCTATGAAAAGTTCAAGAGCAGCATGGAGGACGACGACAAACCGAAGAGACGGCTGCGCAGGAAGTAGACGGAAAGGAACATTATGGAAACGATGAACAGACTCCCGGAAAAAGGGGATATTCTGGAACTCGAGATCTTTGACATGACGGATGATGGACGCGGGATCGCAAGATATGGCGGTCTCGTTGTTTTTGTGTCCGGCTGCGTGGCCGGCGACATTGTGTCCGCGCGGATCACAAAGGTGAAAAAGCGGTTTGCGCTGGCGGCGTGCATGCAGGTGATCAAGGAATCGCCCTGGCGGATCACCGCGGCAGAAAGCGATGCGGAGGAATCACTCTGTCCGTACATCGACGCGTGCGGCGGCTGCGCGTACGGCCGCATCACATACGATAAAGAACTCGAACTCAAAGAGAAGCACGTCTTTGAAAAACTGCAGCGCATCGGCGGCATCACATCCGGCAGCGATGACCAGGCAACTAAGAACGGTGTTCTGTACGAACCGATCACCGGCATGAGCATGCCGTACCGCTACCGCAACAAGGCGCAGATGCAGATCTCAACGGGCGGCAATATCAAGCGCAAGGGAGGCATCATCGAGAATCTCGGGCCGGCGGCGGTCGGGTTTTACGAGGTGCGCAGTCACAACGTCATCGATTGCCTGGATTGCCAGATCCAGAGCGATGCAGCGGTTGCGGCAGCGGATGCCCTCAGACAATTCATGGAGGAAGACCACATCACCGCCTGGGATGACAAGTGGGAACAAGGCCTGATGCGCCATATGATCGTCCGGACCGCATTCGGCACCGGTGAGGTGATGGTTATCCTCGTCATCAACGGCAAGGCGATTCCGAACGCGCCAAAACTCATCGAGATGCTTGACGATGCCATCGATGAAGCCGGCTACAGCCTCGAGAGCATCTGGCTCAATGTGAACAAAGAGAAGACTTCGCAGATCTTCGGCAAGGATTTCATACCGCTTGCCGGCAAGAATGTCATCACCGAGCAGTTCGGCCCGCTCACCGTGGAGATCTCCCCCGCGAGTTTCTATCAGGTCAACCCGGTCATGGCGGAGGCGCTCTACGACAAAGCCATGGAGTATGCCGGCCTGACAGGCGAGGAGTATGTCCTCGACCTGTACTGCGGGGTCGGCTCGATCGGTCTGTGGATGGCAGAGAAGGCGAAATATATCATCGGCATCGAATCGGTGAAACCAGCGGTCATCGATGCCAACCGCAACGCGGTCCTCAACGGCGTCATCAATGCGCGGTATATCTGCGGCAAGGCGGAGGAGGTCCTGCCGGTCCTGGCAGAAGCCGATCCGGCACATCTGGAGATGGTCCTGAAAGACGCGGGTCTTCCAAAGGAATCGCTCGTCGGTATCGATGAGGACGTCGCGGCTGCGGTGAAGAAGGCGGATGTTGTGATCCTCGACCCGCCGCGCAAGGGCTGCCACACCGCACTGCTCGACGCGGTACGAAAACTCGCACCGGAGCGGATCGTATATGTTTCCTGCGATCCGGCGACGCTGGCCAGAGATATTGCGTATCTCGGCGATCCGAATGGGCTGGGCGATTCCTATATCCTTGAGAAAGCAGCTCCTTTCGATATGTTCCCACGCACAGGGCATTGTGAGGTGACAGTGCTCCTCAAGAGGCTGTAAGCCAAAAAATGAAAAACTGATTATCGAGATGACTCTAAATTGAAAAATGGAGGGTGAGACATGTGTACAGCAGCTACTTATAAGACAAAAGACTTTTATTTTGGCAGAACTTTTGACTACGAGTTTTCGTATGGAGAAGAGGTCGTAATTACACCTAGGAAGTATCCCTTCGAATTCAGGACGAAAGGAAAGATGGAAAGCCATCTGGCGATGATAGGAACAGCTTATGTTATGCAGGACTATCCGCTTTACTATGAAGCAGTAAACGAAAAAGGGCTTGGGATGGCAGGCCTTAATTTCGAGGGAAACGCCCACTACTTTGAGACTGTTCCGGATAAAGACAACATCGCCCCTTTCGAGTTCATCCCTTGGATACTCGGTCAATGCGAAAACGTTGGCGATGCCCGTTCGCTTTTAGAGAGGATCAATTTAGCAGACATTTCGTTCAGCGAGCAGCTTCCACTCTCTCCTCTGCACTGGATGATAGCGGATAAAGATGCTGTGATCACAGTTGAATCCGTTAATGAAGGACTCAAAGTGTATGATAACCCTGTTGGAGTAATGACTAACAATCCGCCTTTTGATAAGCAACTTTTCAGCCTAAACAATTACAGGCATTTGAGAACCGGCACCCCTGATAATACTTTCTGTCCAGGCCTTGAGCTTGATGTATACAGCAGGGGAATGGGCGGAATGGGCCTTCCGGGAGACCTGTCGTCACAGTCCAGGTTTGCCAGAGTTGCGTTCACAAAAGTGAATTCTCTGTCAGCAGAAGATGAGATGTCCAGTGTTAGTCAGTTTTTCCATATTCTAGGATCCGTTGCTCAACAGCGTGGACTTTGCGATTTGGGAGATAAAAAATATGAAATAACCATATACACGTCCTGCTATAACACAAGGACTGGAGTGCAGTACTACAATTGCTATGATAACCACCAGATATCAAAGGTTGATATGCGTAAAGAGAATCTCGAAGGGTGTACTTTGATGCGATATCCTCTGATTACAAACGAGCAGATTCACGAGCAGAACTAACCTGCCGATGCAGCAACTATGAATGCATCCATTATGTGTTGTAAGAAGCGAGACTTTTATTGTATTTATCGTAATGATGCCATCTTTTTCAAAAAAGGAGAATTGTATTCACCGCGAATACATCCACGCATGTGGAGACTGTCGTTCACTTGATTAACCAAAATGCGAAGGCAAAGCATCATGTGAATATCGGCGTGGACGCTAAAGATTATTACAGGATCAAGGATTCCAGGAAAAAATAGGGCAGATCATAAAATTGGGGTTTGCGGAGGTGTTATGGAAATGGAAAACAGATTAATTCAAATGCTGCATCTAAAGTCTGAGCCTGTCGGTATCTATTTGGGAAATACGGATGCCGTTTGTGATTTTGATGCATCCCCGGAAAAGAGAAACTGTGTAATTCCTCTGCTGATTGCTGCGTCAAAGGGTAAAACGATCTCGATGAATGAAGAAAGCTGCAATTGTCCCGGTGGGGCGACCGGATGCTGTTTTGGGGACGGATTTACAAGAAGAAACCCGCAGATTCATAAGATGCTCTCGCAAGGCTTTGGAGAGCAGGCTCCGCCCCAGATGCCGGAGCATATGAAGAGCGGGGAGAGGTTTTTTTGCACGGAAGAACTTGCACTGAAGTGGCGGAACAGCATGCCGTTTTCTGAGAAAGGGTATCCGAGAGTTGTGCTTGCTCCGATGAGTAAATGGAAAGAGATTGGGAACCCTGATGTTGTTTTTACCTTTGCAAATCCGGATCAAATTTCTGCAGTGGTCACCATGCTGGGGTCTCACAACGGAGAGGTATTGAATACGCTTGCTCCCTTTGGCGCGGCCTGTCATTCTATCGTATATGCAGTTGATCAGATAGAGAAAGAAAAACCGATGGCGATCATGGGGCTGTTTGATATATCTCAGCGTCGGGAAACGCTGGCAAACAACCTCTCCATAACGATGCCGTTTGCCTTGTGGGCAAGTTTGGCGGAGGATCTGGATAAGAGCTGCCTAACGACACACGCGTGGAAAGAGATAGAGAAACGTCTCTGAGACAGCAAATTCCAGTTTGTAGGGATGTATCGGTAGACAATTTCGGTCATAGCACCGACATCAATGTCATTGTCTCCAGGCATGTGGAGACGGTTGTATTGATGTCAATGATTGAGATAGAAAAATGACTTGCGTCAAACAGGGACAAAACAGTTGAGAGGCTGCAAAAAATGATCATACCAAAAGAATACGATAGTTTAATGTATGAAGTAGCGGAAAACTTCCGGGCTGGAAGTTTTGCGCTATTTGAATGGGAGTTGGAAACATTAGAGGAATTTGTAAACAACTTCTATTCTGCTGTCGAGCGCAACGGATGTGTGACGTTGGAAGATTTCACGGTATTCATGGACTTTTTATGCGTGGTCAAAGATGCCGATAATGAGGATGTTCAAAATCTCATTACACGAGCGTTCATGAAAAGCGCTGAGATCCGGAACAGATTATCTGACAAAGAAAACTGACAAAGGAAAGAGCGCTTATGATATACGAGAAAAGCTGCGGTGCAGTGATCTTTGCTGAGGAAGACGGGCGGCGTGTATACCTGATCGAGCTGATGCAGAAGGGGCATCGTTCCCTGTGTAAAGGTCATATGGAGGGGGATGAATCCGAGCACCAGACAGCAGAACGTGAAATTCTTGAAGAGACAGGACTGCAGGTAGAGTTCCTGGACGGATTCCGCGAGACCATCGAATACAGTCCGTACGATGGCTGTATGAAAACGGTCGTCTTTTTCCTTGCCAAGGCGGACACTACGGATGTAGCCGTGCAGGAGGAAGAGGTCAGGGAGATCAGCTGGCTCCCTTACGAAGAGGCATTGTCTGCGCTCACGTTTGCATCCGATCGGGAAACGCTGCGGAAAGCGGATTACTTTTTCAATCTCCGATTTAAATCGGGAGATGGATGGAAAGCCTGTTATGACAAAGTGACAGGCGTTTATTCCGCGCAGCGGAGCGGGCCCGGGTATTATGATCTTTACGAAATCACCAAAGAGAGCTTCGATCAGCTGGCCGATGGAATGAGCGATATGGAGACGTATCAGATCATCAACAAAGGCCGTCATCTCTATATGGCTGTCGATGATCGCTGCGGTCCGCCGTATACAGTCGTGCTCGATCAGGATTACGAGACACTGTGCCCTTGGACAAATGTGGTAAAGAGCGGCAGAATATGGCCTGTCGAGCTCACGGACGCAGCTGTAGAGCTGTTTGAATCCGAGAAGAACAACCGGGAGCAAAGGCGGAAAAAACGGGAGGAGCGCGAAAAAAAGTAAAAACAGCATTCGCGGAGAAGAATGTGAAGAAGTGGAGCAGGCTGATGTCTGTTTTACTCTTGATTTTCTTCCTCTTGTGGATTATAACAGATATGGGTTAGCATATGCTAACATAGGTGTGTTTAACAATGAAAAACTACGAATTTGGGAAAGAGAACCAGGAATGCATTCTGCTGATTCATCCGTCGCTGGTGACGTGGGACTACTTTGAAAATGTCATTCCGCAATTGGAAAAGGACTATCATTTGCTGATTCCTGCTGTGCCGGGATATGACCTTACGGATGACTCCGTGTTCAGCTCGGTCGAGAGGATTGCTTCGGAACTGGCAGATGATCTTATACAAAAGGGGATCCGGGAAGTAAAAGTGATGTATGGCTGCTCCATGGGCGGGAGCATTGTTCTTCGAATGGCGGTCGACGGAAAGCTGAAGGCGAAAGACTATGTGATGGACGGAGGGATCACGCC
>JAWRJC010000016.1:0-31120 GCA_040307715.1 Clostridiales bacterium
TATGTGACCGATGTCGGCCAGCATCAGATGTGGGCGGCGCAGTTCCTCAAACACGCGAAGACCGGCAACTTCATCACCAGCGGCGGTCTGGGCACGATGGGGTACGGCTACGGCGCCGCCATCGGCGCGCAGATCGGCTGTCCGGATCAGAGAGTGGTGCATATCACCGGCGACGGCAGCTTCCATATGAATCTCAACGAAGCGTGCACGGCGGTCAGCGAACACCTGCCCATCATCACCGTCATCATGAACAATGCGGTGCTGGGCATGGTCTACCAGTGGCAGACGATCTTCTACGGCAGCCGCTACGCGGGCACGACGCCCGAACGCAAGACGGATTTCGTCAAGCTTGCAGAAGGCTTTGGGGCCAAGGGCTACCGCGCGGCGACGCCGGAAGAGTTCGAGAAGGTGTTCAAAAAAGCGCTCAAAGAAGACGGCCCGGTCTGGATCGACTGCATCATCGACCGCGAGGAGAAGGTGCTTCCCATGATCCCGGCTGGCGGTTCCACAGAAGACATGATCATCGGTTAGGAGGTGCGGCATGGAACAGACGAAAAGAGAAGTAATCAGCATCTACGTTGATAACCAGGCGAACGTTCTGGCGCGTGTCGTCAGCCTGTACGGCCGGCGGGGATTCAACATCGACTCCCTGACGGTATCTGAAACGACCGACCCGACGATCTCCCGCATCACAGTTGTCTTCAAGGGGACGGAGCAGGGTCTGGCACAGATCCTCAGCCAGACCGAAAAACTGGAAGTCGTACGGCGCATCTTCGTGCTGGAACCTGGCGCGAGCCTTTTCCGCGAACTGCTCATGATGAAAGTGAAGGCCGAACCGGAAGACCTGGCGCATATCAAAGATATCGTCGAAGTCTACCGCGGCAAGATCATCGACCTGTCCACGGACAGCATGATCGTCGAGCTGACCGGTGAACCCGGCAAGATCGACGGCTTCATCGCCATGATGAGCGGGTATCACATCAGTGAAGTCTGCCGGACCGGTATCACCGGCATGGGCAGAGGACTGAATCCGGACAACGAGAACGTCCAGGCGATTCCGCGGTAAAAACAAAAAATACAGGAATATTTGTAGAAATGCGGTATACTGGTTTCAATGAGCCGCAAAAAATATCAACTGTCTATAACAAAATGTGAATAGCCGCCAGGTGCGGCGAAAGGAGTAAACACCATGAGAAAGTACTACGATCAGGATTGTAACCTCGGTATGCTGGACGGCAAGACCATCGCGATCATCGGTTTTGGTTCCCAGGGCCATGCCCATGCACAGAACTTGAAAGAGAGCGGCTGCAAAGTCGTCGTCGGCCTCAGACCCGACTCCAGAAGTGCACAGTCCGCTAAGGATGCCGGCCTCGAAGTCTACGATGTCGAAACTGCTGCTGAGATGGGCGATTTCGTTATGATGCTCGTCCCGGACGAAGTCTCCGCCGACATCTACAACACCCAGGTCGCGCCGCACATGAAGGAAGGCAACGTCCTGATGTATGCACATGGCTTCAATATCCACTATCAGCTGGTCAAGCCCCAGGACAACATCGACGTCATCATGGTCGCGCCGAAAGGCCCCGGTCACACCGTCCGCAGCCAGTATGTCGAAGGCAAGGGCGTTCCGTCCCTGATCGCTGTCTATCAGGACTACTCCGGTAAGGCAAAGGACTATGCACTGGCGTATGCTTGCGGTATCGGCGCGGGCAGAGCGGGCATCCTCGAGACTTCCTTCAGAGAAGAGACCGAGACCGACCTGTTCGGTGAGCAGGCTGTCCTCTGCGGCGGCGTCTGCGCGCTGATGAAGGCTGGCTTCGAAACGCTGGTCGACGCCGGTTACCAGCCCGAGATGGCATACTTCGAATGCATCCATGAGATGAAGCTGATCGTCGACCTGATCAACAGCGGCGGCTTCGAGATGATGAGAAAGTCCATCTCCAACACCGCTGAGTACGGCGATTACTATGCAGGTAAATACGTCATCACCGAGGAGTCCAAGGCCGGCATGAAAGAACTGCTCCGCCGCATCCAGAACGGTGAGTTCGCAAGCGAATTCGTCCAGGAGATGAGCGCAGGCCGTCAGGCGAGATTCCTGACCACCCGCATGAAGGAGAACGAACACCTGCTCTGCAAGACCGGTCAGGAACTGCGTCAGATGATGAGCTGGCTGAAGAAATAGGAGATACCTATGAGAGAGAATACCAAACCCATGCGCAGCGACAGCGTTACAAAAGGTGCGGAACGCGCCCCGATGCGCAGCCTGTTCTACGCCATGGGATACACCAAAGAGGAACTGGAGCGTCCGCTGATCGGCGTGGTCAACGCGCACAGCGAGATCGTTCCGGGGCATTCCCATCTCGATAAGATCACAGAAGCCGTCAAGGCCGGTATCCGCATGGCCGGCGGCACGCCGATCGAATTCCCGTCGATCGGTGTCTGTGACGGCATCGCGATGGGTCATGAAGGCATGAAGTACTCCCTGCCGAGCCGCGAACTCATCGCGGACAGCGTCGAGTCCATGGCGATGGGCCACATGCTGGACGGCCTCGTGCTCGTTCCGAACTGCGACAAGATCGTTCCCGGGCAACTGATCGGCGCCATCCGCGTCAACCTGCCCACCGTCGTCTGCTCCGGCGGCCCGATGCTGGCCGGTCTGGTGGGCGGCGAGGAGACGAGCCTGTCCAAGATGTTCGAGGCGGTCGGTGCACGCAAAGCCGGCATCATCGACGATGAAGGCCTGCGCGACTTCGAAGAGAATGTCTGCCCCGGCTGCGGCAGCTGCGCCGGTATGTACACCGCCAACAGCATGAACTGCCTGTGCGAAGCCATCGGCATCGCGCTCCCGGGCAACGGGACCATCCCGGCTGTCATGAGCGGCCGCATCCGTCTCGCCAAGCAGGCAGGTATGAAGATCATGGAAATGGTCGAGAAGGACATCCGCATCCTCGACATCATCAACGAAAAATCGATCCGCAATGCGCTCGCCTGCGACATGGCGCTCGGCTGCTCGACAAACACCGTCCTGCACCTTCTGGCCATCGCGGAAGAAGCTGGCTGCCCGGTCGACCTGCATGTATTCAACGAATACAGCGCCAAGGTCCCGAATCTGTGCCATCTGGCACCGGCCGGCCCGGATCATATGCTCGACCTCAACAGAGACGGCGGTCTGCCGGCAGTCTTCAACGAACTGGCCAAGAAAGACCTCGTCGATCTCAGCCTGATGACCGTCACCGGCAAGACCGTCGGCGAGAACATCGAAGGCAAGGTCTGCGTGGAGCATAAGGTCATCCGTCCGCTGGAAGATCCGTACAGTGAGACCGGCGGTCTGATGGTCCTCTGGGGCAACATCGCGAAAGACGGCTGCGTGGTCAAGCGCTCCGCGGTCGCACCTGAGATGATGCAGCATAGCGGTCCGGCGCGCGTCTTCGACAGTGAGGACGATGCGATCAAGGCGATCTACGCGGGTGAGATCAAAGACGGCGATGTCGTTGTCATCCGCTACGAAGGCCCCAAGGGCGGCCCGGGCATGAGAGAGATGCTCAACCCGACCAGCGCCCTTGCCGGCATGAAGCAGGACAAGACGGTTGCCCTCATCACCGACGGGCGCTTCTCCGGCGCAAGCCGCGGCGCTTCCATCGGTCATGTCAGCCCGGAAGCTGCCAGCGGCGGCGAGATCGGCCTGATCGAAGAAGGCGACACCATCGAGATCGATATCCCGGCGGGCACGGTCAACGTGCTGATCTCCGACGAGGAGATGGAAAAACGCCGTGCGGCATATGTGGAACACGAGCCAAAGGTCAAGACCGGCTGGCTCTCCAGATATCTGCGCAACGTCACCAGCGCGAACCGCGGTGCGGTGCTGAAATAAGCTGCATGAAGCAATAGACGATCGACAATCAGAAAGACGAAATGACAGGAGCGGGAGAACCCGCTCCTGTTATTATGAACAGATACTATGAACAGGTCGCGTATATCGCTTGTGAGTATCAATTGCGTACTTTGTACTAAAAAGAAAGAATGTACGTAAAAGGCGCAGCAGATTGGTTTGCTGCGCCTGAAGGTAATTATCTTAGATATCTTAGAAAGTGCTTACAGCATGGTCTTGCCGTATTCGAATTCGCCGTGCTCTTTGCTGGTGTCGTTGATGGAGTACTTGCCGCGCTCCATGGCGAGGGTGCCGGTGCGGGCGAGTTCGATGATCTCGAATTCGCTCAGGAACTCCTCGAGGGCGGAGATCTTGCCTTCGTTACCGATGACCGCCACGGTCAGGGTCTCGTTCGAAACGTCGATGATGGACCCGCGGTAGATATTGGCGATCTGAATGATCTCGTTGCGCTGGTCGGCACTGGTGACATGCACCTTGAACAGGGCGAGTTCGCGTCGGATGCAGTGATCCGGGTTGAGCTGCTTGGCGGAATGGACCGGGACCATCTTGGCCAGCTGGTTCACGAGCAGCGTCGTCTGGCGCGCAGTCGCTGTGAACTCGATCGTCAGGCGCGTCATGCCTTCCATGTGCGTGGCGCCGGCGGCGATGGACTCGATGTTGTAGCCGTTGCGGGTGAACAGGCGCGCGACCTGGGACAGGACGCTGGGGCGATTCTCTACCAGGACAGAGAGGGTGCGCAGTGCCACTTCGGAATCATCGTACAGATCCATTTTTTCTTGTTCGATAGTCATGTTTTCTTTCCTCATATCTCTTCTATAGGACGGCAGGCGTGCAGGGAATCGCTTAGTTGATCAGGAAGTCGGTGATCGGTTTGCCGTTCTGCACCATCGGACGGACGAGTTCGTCGGCTCTGACAGCACAGTCGATCGCGTAGCCGATGCCTTTCTTTTCATACTCGAACGCTTCGCTGAGCGCTTCCTTGAGTTCTTCGACGCTGGCGACACGGCGTGCGCCGATGCCGTAAGCCTCTGCGAGTTTGACGAAGTCCGGGCTCTGCTCGGTGATGGTCTCCGAATACCGCTGGCCGTAGATGAGCTGCTGCCACTGGTAGACCATGCCGAGGCGCTGGTTGTTGAAGATGAAGGTGATGACCGGTGTCTTGTAGAGCGCTTCCGTGGTCAGCTCGTTGCAGTTCATGCGGAACGAACCGTCGCTGGTGATGTGGATGACCGTGGTGTCCGGATTGCCGACCTTCGCGCCGATCGCCGCGCCGAGGCCGAAGCCCATGGCGCCGAATCCGCCGGAGGTGAGCAGCTGTCCGGGATAGCTGAAGTGCAGGTGCTGGATGGACCACATCTGGTGCTGGCCGACGTCCGTGGAAACGATCGTCTCTTCGGGGCACATGTCGGACATGGTCTCGAGGATTTGCTTCGGGGTGAGGTAGTCCTTGACGTCGTCGTAGACGGTCTCGCGCGGGAAGGAGAAGACGTAGTCTTTCCATTCTTTGTGTTCGTACTGCGGGATCCGCTCGTTGAGCATCTGCAGGACGTGCTTGGCATCGCCGATGATGTGGTGGTCGGTCATGACGTTCTTGTTGATCTCCGCGCGGTCGATATCGATGTGGACGATCTTCGCGTTGCGGGCAAAGCTGTTCACGTCGAGCGTGACGCGGTCGGAGAACCGGCACCCGACAGCGATCAGCAGGTCGCATTCGTCGACCGCCATGTTGCTGGCCTTGGAGCCGTGCATGCCGATCATGCCGGTGACCAGCGGATCGAGGCCGTAGATACCGCCGCCGCCCATGACGGTGACCGCAACAGGCGCATCCATCCTGCGGGCGAATTCGAGGAACTCCTTATGCCCGCGGCTTCTGACGACACCGCCGCCGCAGATGAGCATTGGCTTTTTGGACTCTGCAATCATGTCGACCAGTTTGTCGACGTCGCCTCTGTCCGGCTCAGGTGTCTTGAGGCTGCTCGTTGTGGAGCGCCGGATCAGCTCCGAGAGCGGGCCGGTCTTGGCGTGCTGCTTGCGCGGGATGAATTCGTATTCGGCCGTCGCCTTGGTGGCGTCGGTGGTGATATCGATGAGGACGGGACCAGGACGGCCGCTGCGGGCCAGGGCGAATGCCTGCCGCACGGTATCGGCGATGTCGGCGGGGTCCTTGACGAGGAACGCGCTCTTGGTGATTGGCAGCGCGATACCGGTGATGTCGACTTCCTGGAATGCATCCTTGCCCATCATGCGGCTTGCGACGTTGCAGGTGACAAACACGACGGGGGAACTGTCCAGCATGGCGGTGGCCATACCGGTGGTGAGGTTGGTCGCGCCGGGGCCGGATGTCGCCAGGCAGACGCCCACCTTGCCGGTGGAACGCGCATAACCGTCAGCCGCATGGCTGGCGCCCTGTTCGTGCGCCGTGCGGATGTGGCGGATCTTGCCGCACTTGTACAGTTCGTCATAGACGTTCAGGATCGTGCCGCCGGGAAACCCGAAAACGGTATCGACTTCCTGTTCGAGCAGACACTGCACAAATATTTCAGCTCCTGTCAATAGCATTCCTATCTTCCTCCTGGTATTAGGGATTTGTCCGGCGCCGGCAGAATGCCGGACGCTTACCCTTAATTTTACTGAATTCGCGGCGCGGGAGCAAGCCCGCGGGTTGAAAAAATGAACGTTTAAGGAGCATATTCCTGCTATAAAACATGACAAAAAGGTAAATCGGACAGGTCACTTTCGTTCAGTCTGTTTTATAATAGAAACAGCGGCGGTTCCGGGAAAAGGCGCGCCGCGACGGAATCAGTATGAAACAGTATCCTGATCGAATAAGAAGGGAGCGTAATATGTATAACTTCACATTCCATGTGCCCACAAAAGTCCACTTCGGCGAAGGACAGATCAGCCACCTCGCGGAACTCAAAGAGAGCGGCGACAAAGTCCTGCTGGTCTACGGCGGCGGCAGCATCAAGCGCGCCGGCATCTACGACGAGGCGATGAAGATCCTCGGCGAGGCGGGCATCACCGTTTTTGAACTGCCAGGCATCGAGCCCAACCCGCGTATCGAAAGCGTCCGCAAAGGGGCGGAGATCTGCAAGAAGGAGGGCATCGACATGGTCCTCGCGATCGGCGGCGGCAGCACGCTCGACGCGTCGAAGGTCATCGCGGCGGCGGCGGTCTACGACGGCGACGCCTGGGATCTGGTCCTGCAGTCCAACCTGATCGAAAAGGCACTGCCGGTCTATGCCGTCCTGACGCTGGCGGCGACAGGTTCGGAGACGGACGGCGTGGCGGTCATTTCCGACCTGACAAAGAATGAGAAGTGGCCGACAGAAGCGCCGGCGATGGTCCCGACGATGTCGATCCTCGATCCGACCTATACCTACAGCGTTTCCAAAAAGCAGACTGCAGCCGGCACGGCGGACATGATGAGTCACGTCATGGAGAACTACTTCTCCATGGTGGACGGCGCGGAGATCCAGGAGCAGTTCTGCGAAGGGATCCTGCGCACCTGCGTCAAGTACGGTCCGATGGCGCTGGCGGAGCCGGACAACTATGAAGCCCGCGCCAATCTGATGTGGGCAGCCCCGCACGCGATCAGCGGTCTGTGCGGCTGCGGCATCAGCCCGGGTTGGGGCATGCACGCAATGGAGCACGAACTCTCCGCGTTCTATGACATTACGCATGGCCAGGGTCTTGCGATCCTGACACCGGTCTGGATGGAGTACATCCTCAGCGGTAAGGCGGCAGCGGCGCCGGCAGGGTCTGAGATGAACGGCAAAGTCGCGGCGAAGTTCGCGCGGTTTGGCCGGGAGGTGTTCGGTCTCGACCCGCTGCACAACGGAGCAGACCGTGAAGTAGCGGAAGAGGCGGTCGCAGCGCTCAGGAAGTTCTTCTTTGAGACGATGGAGATCCCCGCAACGCTCAGCGCGGTCGGCATCACCGAGGAATCGCATTTCGACGAGATGGCGGAGAAAGCGGCAAGAGGCGGCAAGCGCTGGTTCGTTCCGCTCACAAAAGAAGATGTCGTTGCGATCTTCCGCGCAGCGAAATAGTGAGAATGACTCCGGCCGGCGGCTTTCTGCTGCGGCCGGAGTATTGATTGCCGGCAGGAGACGACTGCCGGGTTGTGAATGAGAAGGAGAACCAGATCATGATGAACTTTACGTATTCAGTCCCGACAAAGATCCACTTCGGCGAAGGGCAGCTGCCGCATCTGGCGGAGCTGAAAGAAAGCGGCGACAAAGTCCTGCTGGTTTACGGCGGCGGCAGCATCAAGCGCTCTGGCCTGTACGACGATGCGATGAAGATCCTGCAGGAAGCAGGGCTTACAGTCTATGAACTGCCGGGCATCGAGCCCAACCCGCGCATCCAGTCGGTCCGCAAAGGCGTACAGATGTGTAAAGACGAGGGCATCAATATGGTCCTCGCCATCGGCGGCGGCAGCACGATCGACGCCTCCAAGGTCATCGCGGCGGGAGCGGTCTATGACGGCGATGCGTGGGATCTGGTTCTGGATCCGGGCCTGATCAAAGGCGCGCTGCCGATCTACTCTGTGCTGACGTTGGCGGCGACCGGTTCGGAGATGGATATGGTAGCGGTCATCTCCGACATGACGAAGAACGAAAAATGGGGGACGCGCGATCCGCACATGAGCCCGACCATGTCGATCCTCGATCCGACATACACGTTCAGCGTTTCCGGGAAGCAGACAGCAGCCGGGACAGCGGATATGATGAGCCACACGATGGAAAACTATTTCTCCATGGCGGTGGAAGCCGAGGTGCAGACGCAGTTCGCGGAGGGCATTCTCAGAACCTGCATCAAGTATGGTCCTGTTGCGCTGGCGGAGCCGGACAACTACGAGGCCCGCGCCAACCTGATGTGGGCGGCGCCGCACGCGATCAACGGACTGTGCCGCGACGGGCTGAGCCCGGGCTGGTGCATCCACCCGATGGAACACGAATTGTCTGCCTTCTATGACATCACCCACGGCGAAGGACTTGCGATCCTGACGCCGGTCTGGATGGACTTTCTGCTGCACGGCAAGGCGGCAGCAGCGGCTCCCGGATCCGAAGCGCACAAAGCCGTCATTGCCAGACTGGCGCGCTTCGGGCGGAACGTATTCGGACTCGATCCGCTCTGTGAAGCAGAGGACGGCGAAACAGCGGAGGAAGCCATCGGCTGTCTCCGGAAGTTCCTCTTTGAAACAATGGGCATCCCCGCGACACTCGCGGCGGTCGGCATCACCGATGAGGACAAATTTGAGGTCATGGCGGAGAAAGCCGTGAAGAATGCAGCGGGCTGGTACGTGCCGCTGACAAAGGATGAAGTCGTAAAAATCTATCAGGCAGCGAAGTAGCAGTGCACAGTGAAACTGCAGTGTTCTGAAGAGGGCAACAAAGCTCAAAGACAAGAAACCCCGGAGAAACTCTCCGGGGTTTTGTTTGTAGATTGATTGGCGCGTCCAATGGCTGGTGCTGCGCCTACTGGTAAATGCCGATGCGCTGCAGTTCGACAAACTGCTTGGCAGCGCGCGGCGTGCGGCCGCCCGCGCGGATGGCGAACGCCTCGGCTCTGGTGTGCAGGATGTCTTCCGGCAGCAGGACGCCGTACTGCTTGGCGAGTTCGTCGACGATCGCGAGGTATTCGTCGTGATCAGGCCGCTGGAAGGTGATCGTCAGACCGAAGCGCGCTGAGAGACTCGAGATCTCCTGGAGCGTGTCGTTGACGTGCAGTTCATCACCGTCGCGGTCGGACATATTCTCCTTGACGAGGTGGCGGCGGTTGCTGGTCGCGTACACGACGATGTTGTCGCCCTTGTCGGAGATGCTGCCCTCGAGGATGCCCTTGAGCGAAGAGAAGTTGTCATCGTTCGCTGTGAAGGACAGGTCGTCGATATACAAAATGAACTTGAGCGGGATCGTGACGAGCGCTTCGATGAGGTTGGGGATCTCGAAGAGCTGATCCTTGCGGACTTCGACGAGCCGCAGCCCCTGTTCGGAGTAATCGTTGGCGATGGCTTTGATGGTCGAGCTCTTGCCGGTGCCGGCGTCGCCGTACAGCAGCAGGTTGCTGGCGGGTTCGCCCGCGAGGAGTGCTTCGGTGTTGCGGATGATCATGCCGCGTTCGCGCTCATAGCCGTACAGCTGCGAAAGCGTCGTCTGATCCGGGTGCGGGACGGGTGCCAGCCCGCCTTCGTTGATCGTGAACGCGCGGAACTGCGCGAAAATGCCGAAGCCTGTCTTGTGGACTTCGCCCATTCTCTTCTCGTAGAGTTTGGCGAGGTCGATCTTCGAGTTGATCCAGGTCGGCAGGAACGCGCTGGCAGCGCGGGCGCCGGCGGGGGCGTCCGGATCGGCCGGGTCTTCGCTTTTGAGCGATTCCTCGGCGTGGAACCCGATGGCTTCTTCTTCCTCGAGTTCATCGACGCGCAGGTAATCGATCATAGCTTTGACATCTTTGGAGGTGATCTCCGAAAAAGCCTGGAACAGCGCCAGTTCCTCCTTGACGGCGCGGCGGATCTCCGACGGGATCTTCGCTTTGCGCGCCCGGAGCTGGACGTAGTAGTTGTCATCTTCGAGGATCGCGTCGCGGATGTAGGCGGCCAGGTCGATATGCGTATCCTTCTCGTCGCGGGTGTCGGACATGACCACGCGGGCGGAGGACTGTTCGAACAGGGCCGCGCAGAAAGCACCGTATGCGGCGATCGCAGCTTCTTCCATCCCCGGGACGGCTTCTTTTTCACTCTTCTTCAGGATCTGGATATCAGCGAGGATATCGACGAGCGCCTGCAGACCGGCAAAGACCGGATCTTTCAGAAGGCCGTCAAAAACAACGAGCGCGTGGGAATGCAAACTTAGTTCTTTAAAATTCATAGATTGGTCCCTTTCGTATTCACGGAATCGCTCCGCTGCAGGTTGTGCGCAGCGACGCCGGCCGCCTTGCGGCTGCCGGGCATGTTGCTATGCGATTATTTTAATGCGCACCGCCCGCAGGTGTCAACAAACCGCGCATGCAGACAACTTTAAGAATACATAAAGGCGGAGATAGGATACTGCCTGTAGTAATTAATAAAAGACACGCGGCCTGTGTATATGGTAGAATAAACAGGCAACTGCGAAAGGAGCATTATGAAGCGATTCTTTCTGACGCTGATCATCGCGCTGCTGATCATCGCCGGAGCCGTCTACGGCGGCAGCTGGCTGGTGATCCATGAGACGGAAGACCTCGTGGCGGGACAGATGGTCGGTGACACATATACGGAAAACATAACTGCGGAAGAACTCAGGGAGCAGGCGGATGCGTCCGGTCTTTCGCTGCCCAACGGTCCCTTTGACTGCATCCTCGTGCTCGGCGCCGGCCTCAGCCCGGACGGTACGCCCAGCCCGATGCTCGAGGACCGGCTGGAACTGGCGATCTATCTGTACGGACAGGGGTATTCTTCGAAGATCCTGCTCAGCGGCGATAACGGGACCGAGTATTACGACGAGGTCACCGCGATGCGTAATTTTGTGCTGGGACAAGGGGTCCCCGAAGCGGCGGTGGTCTGCGACTATGCAGGCTTTTCGACATATGACAGCATGTACCGGGCGCAGGGGATCTTCGGTGTGCAGCGCGCGATCGTCGTCACACAGGGGTATCATCTGCCGCGGGCGCTGTTCATCGGCAAAGCGCTGGACATCGATGTCTGCGGCGCGGCGGCGGACCAGGAGACCTTCAGCGGGCAGAAAGCCCGCGAACTGCGCGAGATCGTGGCCCGGGACAAGGATCTGATCAAGAGTTTTATCAAGCCGGAAGCGCGGATCATGGGCGATCCGCTGCCGATCAAGTAACGGCGGGAGGCATCATCCATGCAGCAGATCAAAACAGTGATGGCAGCGTATTGCAGTCCTGCCGGATCGACGCGGAAAGTGACGGCGGCTGTTGCGGCCGGTCTTGCGGAATCGCTTGGCGCAAAGCTGCGCGAATTCAACTGGACCGTAAAAAAGAACCGCGAATGGCGGCTCGAGTTCGGTCCGGCCGATCTTCTCGTGGTCGGTGCGCCGACGTATGCCGGCCGTCTTCCCAATCTGCTCATGCCGTATGTCCGGGACAATCTGCTGACGGACCGGGAGAGCGCGGCGGCGCCTGCTGAGAGCGGCGGTCAGGCAGCCTCGGTCTTTGCGGTGCCGGTCGTCACATACGGCGGCCGCGCCTTCGACAACGCGCTGGCGGAAGCGGCGGGCCTGCTCAAAAAGAACGGTTTTACGATCGCGGGCGGCGCTGCCGTGCCCTGCGAGCATGTGTTCAGCGACCGGCTGCAGCCGGGACGGCCTTCGGAAGAAGATCTCGCGGCGGCGCATGCGTTCGGCGCGGCGCTCGGCGAAAAGCTGCAGGCGCATCTGGCAGCAGCGGAGGAAACAGACGGTGCAGTCATCTTAAAGGAACCTGTCTTCCCCGGCGATTATGCGCCGGAATCGTTCTACCAGCCGCGCGATCTGGATGGCAACCCGACGAATTTCCTCAAGGCGAAACCGGTCCTGCGGGACCGGCAGTGCATCGGCTGCGGCCGGTGTCAGAGCGTCTGCCCGATGGAAAGCATCCTCATGGAAAAGTGCGCCCCGAAAATGCCGCTCGGCGGTTCGGCAGGCGGGCTCGGCAGACCGGATCTGGCGGCCATGAAAGTGCAGCGGCCGGCTGTGCGGGGGGTCTGCATCAAGTGTCAGGCGTGCGTGAAAGCATGTCCGCACGGGGCATGGGTCTTTGAGGACGAAGCGTTTCTCCGTCACGTCGAAATGCTGGAGCATACATTCGGCGGTGCGGCGCGGGACAACGCGTTTTTCCTTCCGGCATCCGAATAAAAAAGAAACGCCGCACGGGCGGCGTTTTTGTTTGCGGGCAGTGCAGCGCTTTTGCTTGCGTGCAGCGTTTACCGCAGCGAGTCGACGCCTTGGTTGGCGAGCGCGTCACAGCGGTTGTTCATCTCGACAATGTGCAGGAAATCGTCATACGCAAATCCTGCGCCGTTCCATGCGAGGAACTGTTCGTAGTGCGCGTCCATGTTGGTGGACGTACTGTTCACATTGATATGCCCCTTGACCCGGTAGAACGTGATGGTGTGCGATTGCAGGAAGGGCAGGAGCTGTTCCCATAGATCCCGGTTTTCCACGGGCTGTTTTTTGGCGTTCTTCCAGCCGTTCTGCAGCCATTTCACATACCACTTTTTGCGGAAGCAGTCCATCAGGTAGGCGCTGTCGGAGAAGACTTCGATCGTCTGGCCTTCTTTTTTGAGCGCGCGGAATGCTTCGAGCAGCGCTGTCATTTCCATGCGGTTGTTCGTCGTGTTGGCTTCGGCGCCGAAGATCTCCTTCGTATGGCCGGCATATTCAAGGACCGCGCCCCAGCCGCCGAGATTGGCTTCGTTCTGGTTGCCGGAGCAGGCACCGTCCGTGTAGAGTCGCAGGATAGGCATAGGATACCTCGTTCTTTGGGGATCATTGATGCAGATATTGTATCACATCCCGCTGCGCAGAGCGATGATTCCTGTTGAAATTGTCAGCACAGGTGGTTCTTTCGGGGGGCTGCTTATGATATACTACATGTTTGGAGGTTTATATGGATCTGACATTCTGTGCCATCGCGAGCGGCAGCAGCGGCAATAGCTATATGGTCCGCAGCGACGAGACGGTGCTGCTCGTAGATGCCGGCATCAGCGGCAAGCGTATCAAAGAAGGACTGGAAAAAGGCGGTGCCTCTTTGGATGCGGTGGATGCGATCCTTGTGACCCACGAACACAGCGACCATGTGCGCAGCCTCGGCATCATGCAGCACAAGTGCCCCGGCGCGCAGGTCTGGTCGAACATCGGCACGTTCCGCCGGATCAGCGGCGACGTCGAAGACGGCCGGCACAGCACTTTCACGACAGGAGAAGCATTCCGCATCGGCGATATCACGGTCGATCCGTTCCCGGTGTCGCACGACGCGGCGGAGCCGGTGGGATTTGTCTTCCGGAAGGGCGATTCCAGGATCGCGATCGTGACCGATACGGGCTACGTCTCCGACGAGATCTTTGAAGCGATCGTGGGCAGTGACCTGGTGATCCTCGAAGCGAACCACGATGAGAATGTCCTGCGGTACTGCCGGTATCCGTTCCATATCAAGCAGCGGATCCTGAGCGACCACGGCCATCTGTGCAACGAGGCGGCAGCGGACTGCATCGAGCGGCTGCTCCGCGAAAGCGACAAGCTGCCGGTGATCCTCCTGGCGCATCTGTCAAAGGAAAACAACACCCCGGACATGGCGCTGATCACGGTGCGCAACGCGCTGGAAGCGTCTGACGCGTTTGCCGCCAGAGAGGAATCGCTCCGCGACCTTCGCCTCGAGGTCCTCTCCCGCAGCGAACCCGGCAAGGTCTATCAGATCGGCTGACACAGCCGTTTCGCCCGGACCGTCACACCGGCGCGCCGGGGAGACCGAAATCAACAGAAAGCAAAAGACAACTATGAACATCCGGATCGTCTGTATCGGAAAACTGAAAGAAAAGTACTGGAAGGACGCACTGGCGGAATACGCCAAACGCCTTTCGGCCTACTGCACGTTCACGGTCACCGAACTCAAAGAGGATCCGCGCGACGATATTGAAAAGGAAGGCGAGGAGATCCTCCGGCACATCGGGAAGAGCGAGCATGTCATCACGCTTGAGATCCGCGCGAAAATGAAGTCCAGCGAGGAACTGGCAAAGCGCATCGGTGATCTGGGGCTTGCGGGAAAGAGCGATGTAACCTTTGTCATCGGCGGCAGCAACGGGCTGTCCGCTGCGGTGAGTGCCAGGGCAGACGAAAAACTGTCTTTCTCCCCGATGACCTTCCCGCACCAGATGATGCGGGTCATCCTGGCAGAACAGATCTACCGGAGTTTCAAGATCCTTCGCGGCGAAGCGTACCATAAATAGACACATCGATTAACAGTTTCATTATTTCCAGTAACAAGAAACCTATGCAATTACAAACCAACGTACGAAAATACATTCCGGCTGTAGACGGCCTGCGCGCGCTCGGTGTGCTGACGGTCCTGTTCTACCACCTGCGTCTGCCGTTCGCCAAGAGCGGGCTGCTCGGCGTCACAGTGTTTTTCGTGCTGTCCGGGTATCTGGTCACAAGGATCCTGCTGACCGAGGCGGACACCACCGGCCGGGTGGATATGAAGGAATTCTGGAAACGCCGCGGCCGCCGGATCATGCCGGTCATGATCGCCATGATCCTCGTGATGACGATCGTGTTCGCGATCCGCGATCCGTTCCTGCTGCATAAGATGCGGCCGGACATCGTTCCGTCCATTCTGATATTCAATAACTGGTGGCAGCTGATCCAGAACGTTTCGTACTTTGCGGCGCAGGGAGCGCCGTCGCCGCTGACGCATTACTGGTCGCTCGCCATCGAAGGGCAGTTCTATCTGATCTGGCCGCTTGTCATCGTGCTGTTTGCGCGCCTTGGCGGCAGCCGGCGGGAGGACGGCGCACCGGCGAAGGGCAGATGGCGCCTTCTGGTCATTGTGACCGTCCTGCTGGCAGTCGTTTCAGCGGTCCTGCTGGCGGTCTACTTTGATCCGACGGCGGATGCGAGCCGTGCCTACTACGGCACGGACAGCCGGTGTTTCTCACTGCTGGCGGGCGCACTGCTCGCGATGTGGGAAGCGGAAGGCGGCAGACTGCCGCGCGTCAAACCCGCAGCTGCGGATATCGCGGGCGGGGTGAGCCTTGCGGTCATTCTGCTGATCGTCTGGCTCGTCCGCGGTTCTTCCCCGTTCCTCTACCGGGGCGGGCAGCAGCTTGTGACGGTCCTGACGATGCTGCTGCTTTTCGCGGCGCTGCAGGAGGGCTCTTTGTGGAGCCGGTTCTGGAGCTTTAAGCCGCTTGTCGGCATCGGCAAGATCTCGTACAGCCTGTATATCTGGCACTATCCGGTGATCGACCTCATCAGCGGGGTCAGACGCGCTTCTTTCGGCACGACGATGCTCGAGATCGCGCTGTCGTTCGCGCTGGCGATCGCGGGATACTATCTCATCGAAACGCCCTGCCGCCGCGGCGCGCTCGGAAGGATGTTCCACAATCTCCGGGAGGTCATCCAGCGGGCAAAACGGAACAGAGACGCGGCGGATGAGGCAGAGATCACCGGGCAGCCGTGGGTGAAAGAACCGCTCCTGGCAGGCCCGGCAGCGAAGAGCGCCGGCATGTTCCTGCTGGCTGCATTGCTGATCCTCACCTCGGTGTTCTGCACCCTGTTCGGGGAGAAACTCAATAAGGGCGGGGTCCATGCGGGCCCGGCGCTGGTCCATCAACTGGAGATGCAGTCCAGAGAACAGCAGCAGAAGATCAAGAACCAGGAAGCGCTGGAGCAGACCACGGCGGACGAAGCAGCGCAGGAGGATCCGTATGATTACCTGCTCATCGGCGACAGTGTGGCGCTGACCGCTGCCAAAGACCTGAACGCGGTCTTCCCCAATATGATCGTCGACGCGGTGAACAGCCGCATGAGTTATGAGACAGCGGACATCCTGGATTCGTATCTCAAGAAAGGATGGCACGGCAAGGCGGTCATCTTCGCGCTGTCCACCAACGGACCGATCACGGACGAACTCGAAACGATCCGTGAGAAGATCGGGCCGGACAGGCAGATCTTCATCATCAATGCCCGCGCGCCGTACGATGAGTTCCCTGACCGCAACAACAAGATCATCAAGGATTTCTGCGATAAAGATCCCCAGGCTTACCTGATCGACTGGTACAGTGTGAGCAACCCGCACGAAAACTGGTTTGACGGTGACGGGACGCACATGAACGCGGAAGGGAACAAGCACTACGTCGAGCTCATCGATCAGGTGCTGACCGGCGTCTACGGCGAAGAAACGCACAAATAACCGGTGTGCCCGAACGGGCTGTGCCAAAACGCGGACAGCAGCAGGCAGCAACTGCCCTGCCGAATGAAAACAAAAATCCGGGGGAGCCCAATTGAAGGGCTCCCTTTTGTGCATTTGCGCCTCGCATGATGGAATGCACCTCGTGCGACAGACGAATAACAGGGCAGGCGTGATAGGAATTGAAAAGCGGGCATGACTTACGGAGAATCCGGGTTTGTGTGCTAAAGTGAGCCCTAAAGAGGCTTTTTTGCACACTGCTCGTTGATATTTCGCTGCGGTAGACGGGGCTTAGTGTTGTGTAATCACAAAGAATGTTCTCGTTACAGTGGCAGGCTGTCAACTGCGTTGAGGAGTTAATAACGCAGGGTGTTATTTGGTGACAGATGCGGCAAGAATCGCGAAAACAGTTGTGTACAATGTGATTATTTTGGTTCTTTGCGCGATTTTCGCACACAAGGAATGGTTTTCTGTAGAAAGGGCGGAAGTTGTGCGAAAATGCGTGTTCACATATGGAATGGGGTTTGCACTTGGAATGAGAGTGCTTTTCGTGTATAATTATTGTGCGTTTTTAGGACCATAAGGAGACAATATGTTAGAGAAACTGGATTTTATTCAAGATAAATACGACGAACTGGCCATGAAGTGCGCGGACCCCGCGGTCATCGCCGATCAGGCCAACTGGCAGAAGTACGCCAAGGAAATGGGCGAGATGGAGCCCATCGTCAAAAAATACAAGGAATACAAGGACTGCATCCAGAGCATCCAGGACGCCAAGGACATCCTCGGCGAGTCCGGTCTGGACGAGGAAATGAAGGAACTCGCCAAGATGGAGCTGTCCGAAGGCGAGGAGCAGCGCGACCAGCTCGAAGAGGAACTCAAGATCCTGCTGCTGCCCAAGGACCCCAACGATGATCGCAACGTCATCCTCGAGATCCGCGCGGGTACGGGCGGCGACGAAGCGGCACTGTTTGGCGCGGACCTTCTGCGCATGTACACCATGTACGCCGAGAGCAAAGGCTGGAAGGTCGAGGTCATGGACCTCAACGACACCGGCATCGGCGGCGTCAAGGAAGCCGAAGTCCTCATCAAAGGCAAAGGCGCTTACTCGAGACTCAAGTACGAGAGCGGCATCCACCGCGTCCAGCGTGTGCCGGAGACCGAGGCGAGCGGCCGTATCCATACATCGGCAGCAACCGTGGCAGTCCTGCCGGAAGTCGACGACGTTGAAGTCGATCTCGATCCGAACGATGTCCGTGTCGACGTGTACCGTGCTTCCGGCAACGGCGGGCAGTGCGTCAACACCACCGACTCGGCGGTCCGCCTGACCCACGTTCCCACCGGGCTCGTGGTCACCTGCCAGGACGAAAAGTCCCAGATCAAGAACAAGGAAAAAGCGTTCAAGGTCCTGAAATCCCGTCTGTATGACAAGATGGTGCAGGAACAGAATGAGAAGATCGCCAGCGAACGCCGGTCCATGGTCGGCAGCGGCGACCGTTCCGGGCGTATCCGGACCTACAACTTCCCGCAGGGCCGCGTCAGCGAGCACCGCACCGGCATGACACTGTACAAGCTCGACAGTTTCATGAACGGCAATCTGGACGAGATCATCGACGGGCTGATCACGCAGGACCAGGCAGAGAAGATGAAGAACTTCGGTGAAGAAGAATAACCCGCCGGCGGGGAACCGCTTCGGCGAAGCATCAGAGAATCGCGCCTCGGCACAGCCGGGGCGGATCAGATACGAACAAGAGAAGAAACTGACTTTATGGAAACGAAAAAACTCAACGGCAGCAACGATGAACATCTGAGAGAAGCCGGCCGCATCATCGCGGACGGCGGTCTTGTCGCATTTCCCACGGAGACCGTGTTCGGGCTCGGCGCGAATGCGCTGGACGAAGACGCGGTGGCGCGCGTGTACGAGGCGAAGGGCAGACCGTCGGACAATCC
The DNA here is from genome assembly GCA_040307715.1 of Clostridiales bacterium. Taxonomy (GTDB): domain Bacteria; phylum Bacillota; class Clostridia; order Peptostreptococcales; family Anaerovoracaceae; genus RUG13615. Next base: position 18,731 of record JAWRJC010000016.1, read on the forward strand.
GATGATCGTCCACATCGCCCGGGCGAGCGACATCGGGCAGCTGACCAGATTTTTAAGCCCGACCATCGTCAACCTGATCGAGACCTTCTGGCCCGGTCCGCTGACACTGGTCGTCAAGAAGAGAGAGGCGGTCCCGTACCGGACGACCGGCGGCCTTGAGACCGTCGCGGTCCGCATGCCGGACAGCCCCATCGCAAGAGCCATTATCAACTACGCGGACGTGCCCATCGCGGCGCCTTCCGCCAACATTTCCGGGCGTCCGAGCCCGACCCGCACCGAAGACGTCATCGCGGACCTCGACGGCAAAGTCGACGCGATCGTCGACGGACCGGACTGCCGCGTGGGCATCGAGTCCACCGTGCTGGATGTGACCGGCGAGGTGCCGACGGTCCTGCGGCCGGGCATCATCACACCGGAGCAGATCGAGGCGGCGATCGGAAAACGGGTCGCGCTGCATCCGTCGCTCCTCGAGCGGCCGGATGGCGGCGGCGCGGATCCGCAGCAGGCAGCCGCCGGCGCCGCTGCGCAAGGCGCAGCGGGCAGCGCGGACGATCTTGTCCGCTACGGCGAGGCAGACCCGGACGACGGGGACGGCCCGCGCGTCACGAGCGGCGATTTCGTGGCCCGCTCCCCCGGCATGAAGTACAAGCACTACGCTCCCAAGGCGGACATGCTGATCATCGAAGGCGAGCGCGGCGACGTCCAGGCGGAGATCGAACGCCTCAAGGGCCTCAATGAAGGTCTCGGCAACAAGGTCGGTGTCCTTCTTTTCGAAGAGCAGGCCTTCATCGAAGCAGCGCACGATTTCTTCGCGCGGCTGCGCGATCTCGACCGCGAAGGGGTCGATCTGATCCTCGCGGGCGCGCTTTCCGACCGCAACAGCGTCGGTTTTGCAGTCATGAACCGGATGCTCAAGAGCGCCGGTTACAATATCGTTAAAGTCTGATAAGGAGGGATCCACATGAAGATCGCCATTGCCGCCGATCACGGCGGGTACTTGCTCAAGGAAATGATCATCGGATTTCTTTCGAACTACGATGGTGTGGAGGTGCTGGACTTGGGTACCAATAGTACCGAGTCCGTAGACTATCCGCAGTTCGGGTTTGCCTGCGGGGAAGCGGTCGCCGGCGGCGACGCGGACCGCGGCATCGTCGTCTGCGGCACCGGCATCGGCATCAGCATCGCGGCCAATAAGGTCAAAGGCATCCGCTGCGCGCTCTGCACCAGCGTGGAGATGGCACGCCTCTCCCGGCAGCACAATGACGCCAATATCCTGGCGCTTGGCGGGAGAACGACGAAGACCGAGGACGCGCTGATGATCGTGGACACCTGGCTGAAGACGGAGTTCGAAGGAGACCGCCACGCACGCCGTGTCGCCATGCTCGACAGTTACGGCGCCGACAAATAAAGACAGATAATCCGGTGTGAAGAATCGCCCGCAGGGCAGAGCGATTCCACGGACACCCCAAATAGAACTAAGAATGGTACATCCGGAAAGGAAACATCATGGCTAACATTTATGTATTCGATCATCCGCTCATCAAGCACAAGACGACTCTGATGAGAATGAAAGAAACCGGCACCAAGGATTTCCGTCAGCTGGCACGCGAAGTGGCGATGCTGATGCTTTTCGAAGCGACGCGTGATCTGCCCACCGACAAGGTGAAGATCGAGACACCGATCTGCGAGACAGAGATGGAAATGCTGGCGGGCGAAGACATCGCAGTCGTGCCGATCCTGCGTGCAGGACTGGGCATGGTCGACGGCTTCCTCGACCTGATCCCGAACGCAAAGGTCGGTCATATCGGTCTGTACCGTGACCCGAATACGCATCAGCCGGTCGAATACTATTGCAAGATGCCCGAAGCTCTTGACAAGAGAAAGATCTTCGTCACCGATCCGATGCTCGCGACAGGCGGCAGTGCCGTGGCGGCGATCGACTTCATCAAGGCAAGAGGCGGCAAGGACATCAGCTTTATGTGCATGATCGCGGCGCCCGAAGGCATCGAGACCCTGCAGAAGGCGCATCCGGATGTAGACATCTACATCGCGGCAAAGGACGAGAAGCTCAACGAGAGCGCATACATCGTTCCGGGTCTGGGCGATGCAGGTGACCGTATCTTCGGTACTAAGTAATCGCATGAAAAGGAATCGCCGTATCACTTCTGCCGGAACCGCTTGCGCTTAGTCCTCGTGCAGCGGTTCTAAGCTCCGTCCGCGCAGGGCTTGCCGGTCGCTGAGAACCGGCACTGCGGATGTTCAGGCAGAAGCAATATCGCCGATTCGTATTCATACAACTATTAGAAAGGAAACCACCATTACAATGGCATACGATTTTATTCCCGATAACGTAAGTAAATTTGACAATGTATTCGACGTTCTGCAGGAGCGCGGCTTCATCGAACAGACAACGGACGATGAGGGCATCCGCGAGCTGCTCGGCAGAGAGAAAGTAAAATTCTACATCGGTTTTGACGCGACGGCGGACTGCCTCCACGTCGGTCACTTCATGCAAGTCATCATCATGATGTACATGCAGAAGTACGGCCACACACCGGTCGTTCTGATCGGCGGCGGCACCACGATGCTGGGCGACCCGTCCGGCCGCACCGACGCGCGTCCGATGATGACCACCGAAGAGATCGATGAGAACGGCAGACAGTTCAAGAAGTTGTTTGACCGCTTCCTCGAGTTCGATGAAGAGTGGAAGCACATTCCGGGCGAAGGCGTCCTCGGCAAGGGCGGAGAAAACAAAACTCCTGAAGCCGGCAAGGCGATCTGCGTCAACAACGCGGACTGGCTGCGCGACGTCAACTACCTCGAGTTCATGCGCGACGTCGGCAAGCACTTCTCCGTCAATGAGATGCTGCGCGCCGAGGCGTTCAAGCAGCGCATGGAGAAGGGCCTGTCCTTCCTCGAATTCAACTACATGTTGCTCCAGGCGTACGACTTCTACTGCCTGGCTCGCGACATCGACTGCAAGATCGAGTTCGGCGGCAACGACCAGTGGTCCAACATCCTGGCGGGCCGCGATCTGTCCAGACGCCTCATGGGCAAGGACGACTACTACGGCATGACCTTCAGCCTGCTCACGAAGTCCGACGGCACCAAGATGGGCAAGTCCCAGAAGGGTGCGCTGTGGCTCCGCGCCGACAGATGCTCCCCGTACGATTTCTACCAGTACTGGCGCAATGTCGACGACGCGGACGTCAACAAGTGCCTGCGCATGCTGACCTTCCTCCCGATGGAAGAGGTCGAGCGGCTGTCCGCGCTGGAAGGCTCCGAGATCAACCACGCCAAGGAAGTCCTCGCATTCGAAGTGACCAAGCTGGTCCACGGCGAGGAAGAGGCGAAGAAGGCGCAGGAAGGCGCAAGAGCGGCCTTCGGCGGCGGCGCTTCCAAGGAGAACATCCCGACCTTCGAGATGGACGCGGCTGCGTTCGCGGGTGAAGGCATGGGCGTCATCACGCTGTGCAAAGAGGCGGGCATCGTCCAGAGCACAAGTGAAGGCTTCCGCACGGTCGACCAGGGCGGCCTGACTGTGGCCGGCAGCAAGGTCACCGACCGCAAGATGATGATCACCGCCGACATGTTCGAAGACGGCGAACTGATGATCCAGAAGGGCAAGAAAACATTCAAGCGCATCGTGCTGAAATAAGTGTTATCAACGAATCGGGCTGCATGCTTTGTGGCCCGATCGTACTTTACCCCGGCCCGGGCAGGGCTGTTATGTGAGGAGGAAATATGGATACCCGTTTCACAGAGGAACAGATGGCTCTGAGAGAGAGAATCGCCAGGTTCGCGCAGGAGGTGCTCGCACCCGAAGCCGAACGCATCGACCGCGAAGGATTTGACATGGACCATTACCGCAAAGTCATGGATGCCGGCCTTGTCGCCATCCCGCTTCCCAAGGAAGTCGGCGGCGAGGGCATGGGCACGGTCGGCCGCTGCATCCTTCTCGAGGAGATCAGCAAGGTCTGCCCGTCCACCGCGCTGTCGTATCTGGTCGGCGGGATGTCGCTGTACTATCCCGGCGCCAACCAGGAACTGATCGACAAGTACTACATGCCGTGGGTGCAGGGCAAGATCCTGCCGGCGTTCACTTTCACCGAGCCGAATGCGGGCTCCGACGCGGCGGCGATCTCGACGACCGCGGTAGAAGACGGCGACGAGTTTGTCATCAATGGTAAGAAATCGCTCATCTGCAACGGCGCCAGCGCGGATGTCCTCAATGTGTTCGCGGTCACGGATCCGGATGAGAAAGTTTCCCGCAGCATGTCCGTCTTCTGCGTGCCCAAGGGCACGCCGGGCGTGAAGGCAACGGTCCAGCCGGGCATGTCGCTGGCCGGCGCGGAACTCGCGGAGATCGAGTTCACGGACTGCCGTATCCCGGCGTCCAATATGATCGGTGAGCGCGGCAAGGGCTTTGGCATGGCGATGTCCGGCATCGCGGGCGGCCGCATCAACGCCGCTGCGTGCGCAGTGGGTATCGCGGCGCATGCTGTGGAAGACGCGGTCGCGTATGTCAAGGAGAGAGAGCAGTTCGGAAAGCCGATCGCGGCCAACCAGGCGGTCGCGTTCACGGTGGCGAAGATGCGCCGCCGGATGGAATCTGCCAAGGCGCTGCTCTACAAGGCGGCGGATATGATCGACCGCAAGGATCCGGACGCGGCGCTGTACACGTCGATGGCGAAAGCCGAAGCGACCGATGCGTCCTGCTTCTGCGCGGATGAGAATCTGCAGCTTCACGGCGGCGTTGGCTGCCTGAAAGGCTGTGCGGCGGAGCGGATCTTCCGCGACGCGCATGCGGCCCGCATTTACGACGGCACCACGAACGTGCTCGACCTGATCATTTCCAAGGAAACGCTGAAATAGCGATTCCGGCAGCCGGACACAAAAGCAGCAAACAGCAAAGGGTTGCCCGTGGGCAGCCCTTTTCGATTCCCCCAACTTGCCCGCACCCTTGAACTGTGGTATTCTCGACACGTTATGTTTAGCAATTTCGTTATCTGCATCAATGCGGTCATCCCGTTGTTCATCTTGCTGGTCATTGGATATGCCGTCCGGCGGACAGGACTTCTGAAGGATGAGGAAGTGCACAGGTTCAACCACATGGTGTTCCTGGTGTTTTTCCCGCCACTGATGTTTCAAAATCTGTACGGCAACAACGAGGGCTTTCTTCCCAACGGGAAACTGCTCCTCTTTGCCGTTCCGTTCATCCTCTGCGTCATTGCGCTGACGATCCCGCTCGTCAAACGGATCGAGAAGGAACCGCGCTCGCAGGGGGCGATGATCCAAGCGGTCTACCGCAGCAACTTCATCCTCATGGGGCTGCCGGTGGCGATCAATGTCTTCGGCAAAGGCAATGTCAGCGACGTGGCGCTGCTTATCGCGGTCGTCGTACCGATGTATAATGTGATCTCCGTGGTCATCCTCGAGTCCTTCCGCGGCCACAAGCCGGACATGGCGCAGATCCTCAAAAAAGTCGCGACCAACCCGATCATCCTCGGTGCTGTCGCCGGGATCATCGCGGTCGTGCTGCAGATCACGCTGCCGCGGCCGGTGGAGATCGCGGTGGAGTGGATGGCGGATGTCACGACGCCGATGGCGCTCATCCTGCTCGGCGCTTCCTTTGATATCACCACCGTAAAGGGGCAGAAGCGCAACCTCGTCTTCTGCATCCTGATGCGTCTTGTCGTCGTGCCGGCAGCCGGCCTTTCGCTGGCGGCGGCGCTCGGCTTCCGCGGTGTGCAGTTCGTCGCGCTCATCGCGATGCTCGCCACGCCGATGGCGGTCTCCTCGTATACGATGGCGGACAGCATGGACAGCGACGGGGAACTTGCCGGCAACTGCGTCATCTTCTCGACGCCGCTGTCGTGCCTGACGCTGTTCGGCTGGCTGTTCCTCTTCAAGACGCTGGGGATGTTCTAGCAGCCTGGAGTATTCTGATCATGGGGGATGTTCTGTGTTCTGATAGTGGGGGATGCACCAGGAAAACGTTTGCCGAACAAAGAAACCGCCTGCGGTTTGCTGCCGGCGGTTTTTATGTGCAGCGAAAGCCCGATTTGGTGATTTTCAAAAAAGAAACGAAATCACCGACTTTTTTCAACGCTTTCAGCAAGCTGGCATCAGAAAAAGAGCCAATTTGCCGGTCAGAGAGCGGGAAACGTTGAAATTTTTCGGTGTTTTTATTGTTTTTTGCGTTTTTACGCACGACAGTCAACAGTAAGGGACAGCAGCGACAGCCTACAGAGACAGCCAACAGTAAGGGACAGCAGCGACAGCCTACAGAGACAGCCAGCAGTGTCGGACAGCAGTAAGGGACAGCAACGAAAGCCCGATTTGGTGATTTTCAAAAAAGAAACGAAATCACCGACTTTTTTCAACGCTTTCAGCAAGCTGGCATCAGAAAAAGAGCCAATTTGCCGGTCAGAGAGCGGGAAACGTTGAAATTTTTCGGTGATCTTATTGTTTTTTGCGTTTTTACGCACGACAGTCAACAGTAAGGGACAGCAGTGCCGGACAGCGCGCCGGACAGCTGCGACAGTCTGCCGTTACAGGATACCGTATTGTTTCGCTTCGGCGGTGAGCTGTTCGCGGAATTTGGGGTGCGCGATGGCGATGAGCCGCTCGGCGCGCTCTTTCAGTGTGGCGTTCCTGAGCTGTGCGGCGCCGTATTCGGTCACGATATAGTCCGCGTAGTTGCGGTGGATCGAGACCGCCGCTCCGGGCGTGAGCACCGGCTTGATGCGGGACGATTCACCGTTCTTCGCTGTTGAGCTGAACGCGACGATGCCGCGGCCGCCCTTGGAGTAAAACGCGCCCATCGCAAAGTCGATAGAGCCGCCGGTCCCGGAGATGAGCCTGGTGCCGACCGATTCCGAACAGATCTGCCCGGACAGATCGACTTCGATCGCCGTGTTGACCGAGACCATATTGTCGTTTTGCGCAATGACAGCAGGGTCGTTGCATTTGTTGGCCGGGTAGTTGAGGAATCGCTCATCGTTGTCGAGGTACGCATACGCCTCCCGACTCCCGTATGTGAACGCGAATACCGCTCTGCCGGGCTCGAGCGTCTTGCGGCTGTTGTCGACGATACCGGCCTTCATCAGATCGACCAGTGCCGTGCCGAGCATCTCTGTGTGGATACCCAGATGCCGGTGATCCTGCAGAGCCGCGACCAGCGCGTTCGGGATGCGCCCGATGCCGAACTGCAGCACATCGCCGTCATTGATCAGTGCCGCTACGTTCTCGCCGACTTTGCGCTCGTCCTCTCCGAAGGCAGGGTCCGCAAGCGCGTACAGCGGCAGATCGGACTCATAGCAGCATTCGATCTCGGAGAGGTGCCAGCGCAGCGCGCCTTCGACGTGCGGGCAGGCCGGGTTGATCTCGAAAATGCGTTTGTCCGCATTCTGGACGACTTCGTACTCGGACTGCATGCTGGGGAACATCGTCACGTAGCCGTCTTCGTCCGGCGGGGTGGCGACGCCCATGAAGACGGTCGGTCTGTGAGAATCGACCATCAGCTGCCCCATGTGGCGCAGGTTGCAGGGGATATAATCGCTGCAGCCCCGCGTATGGATCCTGCGCAGCTGCGGTCCGTAGAAGTAACTCAGGAAGCGGAACCGGTCCGCATACTGCGATTCCATGACGAACGGGTAGTCTTCCGCCAGGATGCCGCACCAGAACGTGACATCCTCCACACGGTCCGCGATCTCGTGCATGTGCCGGTACGCCAGCATCGGCTCGCTGGCATACTGACCGCCGCAGACGATGTCGCCGCTTTGGATGCGCAAAAGGGCGTCCTCGAGGGTGGTGCATTTTTCTTTGTAAAGCGCAGTAGTTTCGGGGCTCATGGGGGAATCCTTCTCTGTGAATCGCTATGGCTTGCGCCGGTTGCAGCGGCCTGGTGTTTCCGATGCTCATTATAATATATACGCCGCCGGCCGTACAATCATTCCTTTTGAGAACCGCGGCAGGGCGATTCCGCATGTTAACCAATCAAATAAAATAGGTTGACAACGAAATGCAGTGCAACTATACTTGGAGATGGCCGCTTTTGTCATTGCTTACAGACAGATAGGAAGGAACGTTCATGGCACAGCCCGTAACAAGAACCGCACAATCAAAACGCACTTTGGAAATGACATTCATTGCGATCTTCGTCGTGCTCATCGCGATCTGCTCGTGGATCAGCATCCCGACCGCTGTTCCGTTCACTCTGCAGACGTTCGCGATCTCCCTGACCGTTCTCCTTCTGGGCGGCCGCCGCAGCACGATCGCCATCACGGTATTCATCCTGCTGGCAGCGGTCGGCGTGCCCGTGCTGTCCGGGTTTGCCGGCGGCGTCGGCGTTCTGCTCGGCCCGACCGGCGGCTATATCCTCGGCTTCCTGCTCACGGCAGTCGTGTACTGGATCCTGACAAAGTTCTTCGGCGAATCGCTCCCGGTCCGCCTCGGCGCGATCCTCGCGGGCATCGCCGTGATGTACCTGTTCGGGACGCTCTGGTTCGTCAAGGTCTACACAGCGGGCGGCGACAGCATCACCTTCGCCGGCGCGCTCATGCTCTGCGTCGTGCCGTTCCTGATCCCGGAAGTCATCAAACAGGTCCTGGCCTTCACACTGGCCGCCAGACTCCGGCCGCACCTGCCGCTGGAAGACTGAGAACCGCTTAGTCGATCGGGGCTTCGATAAAGATACCGCAAGCCGGAAAGCATAGTCTTTCCGGCTTTTTTATTCTTCTCTTTCCCATATACAAAGCGTTCCCGGATGTGATAAATTGGTGCGTAGAGGCGGAGTCTCCGCAATGCGCCCGCCGCAGAGCAACTGCGGCTGCGCTGATCCGCCGCAGAGAAAGGAAGCATCATGCGTTACAGAGAACTTGGAAAGACCGGGCTCAAAGTCAGCGAGATCGGATTCGGTCCGGAGTGGCTGGTCGGCGGACCGTACGAAGATGTCCGCCGGATCGTGGACCGCTGCGAAGAACTGGGCGTCAATTTCTTCGACTGCTGGATGGCGGAGCCGAACGTCCGCACACATCTCGGCGAGGCGATCAGGGGCCGCCGCGGCAGGTGGATCATTCAGGGTCATGTCGGCAGCACCTGGCAGAACGGCCAGTACACCCGCACGAGGGACATGGCATTTGTCGAGCCGGCCTTCGAGGACCTCATGGCGCGCCTTAGCGTTGAGTATCTGGACCTCGGCATGATGCATTACATCGATAAAGAGAGCGATTATGAGACGGTCGTGAACGGCCCGTTCTACAAGTACATGGAATCGCTCAAAGCGCAGGGCCGCATCCGGCATATCGGCATGAGCACCCACAATCCCCGCATCGCCGCGAGAGCCGTGCGGGAGGGCGTTGTCGAAAACCTGCTCTTCTCGGTGAACCCCGCGTTCGATCTTCTTAGTACCGATGATCTCGAAGAATACCGGGAAGGGGATTATGCGGCGGCATATCACGGCATCGCGCCGGACCGGGTCGAACTCTACAAACTCTGCGAAAGCCGCGGCGTAGGGATCGCCGTGATGAAACCGTATGCGGGCGGCAAGCTTTTCCGGAAGGAATGGTCACCGTTCGGGGTGGCGCTCACGCCGGTGCAGTGTCTGCATTACGCGCTGACAAGACCTGCGGTCGCAGCAGCGCTGGTCGGTGTCAAAACACCGGAAGAAATGGAAGCGGCGGTCCGGTACGAGACCGCGCCGGAAGACGAAAAAGACTATGCGACCGTGCTTGCCAACGCGCCGATGCGTGCGTACGGCGGGTCGTGCACGTACTGCGGTCACTGTGCACCGTGCCCCGCCGGGATCGACATCGCGACGGTCAACAAGTTCTATGATCTGGCGGTCATGCCGCAGATGATGGCTGCGGAGGACGGAGGAGAAGGGGCGGTCCCCGACGGCATCGCCGATCACTACCGCCAGCTCGACGCCAAAGCGTCTGCCTGCATCGGCTGCGGCGGGTGCGAGGAACGCTGCCCGTTCAGCGTCCCGGTGCGCGAGAGAATGGAGAAAGCTGCAGCGCTGTTCGGAGAGTAGGAGAAGGAACGCCGGCCGTGCCGGCGATAGAATAAATGAGAAAGAAAGGATATCTGTTCGCCGCCATCGGCGCGATAGGCTGGGGGACAACATTCGTAGCAACCAAGATCGTCGTGACGGCCGTGACGCCCGGGACATTCCTGTTCCTGCGGTATCTGATCGCCACGTTCGTTCTGCTGGCGGTCTATCACAAGCGGCCGCGTCAGAAGGTGGCGCGCAAAGACCTGCCGATGATCGTCCTGATCAGTGTTCTCGGCTATTTTTTCGCGATCTGGTGTCAGCACGCGGCAACCGCACTCATGGATGCCGCACTGGCCTCCCTGCTCTTCGCGGTGACGCCGGTCAGTGTATTGTTGATGGCGATCCCGGTCCTCGGCGAACGCGCAGGCGGGAGAAAACTGCTGGCGATCGCGCTCACGGTTGGCGGTGCGCTGCTGGTCATCGGCAGAGCCGGCAGCGGCAGTACACCGATGGGGGTCGCACTGGCGGTCGGCGGGATCCTCAGCTGGTCCCTCACGTCCGTGCTGATCCGCAAAACCTGCGCGCATATGGATGTCGTCTGGCTGACCATCTACACGCAGATCATCGCGGCGCTCTGCTGTTTGCCGATGCTGCTCCGCCAGCTCATGCTCGGGCAGGAGGCATTGGGGCTCGGCACCCTCAGTGGGAGCCACATCGCGGCGTTCCTGTGGGCAGGTATCGTGAGCACGGCGCTGGCCAATCTCGCATGGAACCGCGCGCTCGACCTGATCGACGCCAACACCTGCAGTCTTTTCTATGCATTGATGCCGCTGACAGCAGGCATTCTGGGCGTACTTTTACTCGGTGAATCGCTCAGCCTCAACTTCCTGCTCGGCGGTTTGATCATCTTCGCCGGCATGGTGCTCGCCGCAACAGGCGATCCGGCATTGTCCGCTGCGGAAACCGCCCGGCACAAAGAAGACAATAAAACGCATCAGGAGGATGCTTCTCTATGACTCACGCAGATGAACTGAAACTCAAACACCGGTCGATGGCGCTGATGGTCCTGATCGCTGCGCTTTGGAGCATTGGCGGTCTGTTCATCAAACTGATCCCCTGGGAACCGCTGCAGATCGCCGGGATCCGCAGTCTCATCGCGTCTTTGGCGACGGCGCTGTTTATGCTGCTCACGCATAAGAGATTCCGGCTCAACAAATGGTCGCTGTTCACCGGCATCAACGTCGGACTTGTTTGTGCGACCTTTGTTTTTGCAACAAAATTGACGACCGCGGCCAATGCCATCGTCATCCAGTACTCCTCTCCGATCTTCGTCCTTCTGATCAGTACGGTCTTTCTCAAAAAAACGCTGCATCGGCGGGATGTTGCGGTCGTTGTGACCGTCTTCGCAGGGATCGCTCTGTTCTTTCTGGATCAACTGTCTCCCGGTAATCTGACGGGCAATCTCCTCGCCATTCTGGCAGGTGTTTTCATGGCGTTGATTTTCATCGGCAACTCGATGGCGGGGGATTCGGACGAGATGCGGTTCTCCGGGCTCATCATCGGCCACGGCCTATGCGGTCTTCTGACGATCCCGGCACTTTTGTTGTACCCGTTCCATCCCGCCCCTGTCGATATCGGCTATATTCTGCTGCTCGGTGTCGTGCAGATCGCGGTGCCGTATATCCTGCTGGCGATAGCGGGCAAGCACTGCCCTGCGCTTGCCGGCAATCTCATCTGTTCCCTCGAGCCGATCCTCAACCCCTTGTGGGTCCTGCTGTTCTATGGGGAGCAGCCGGGCTTCTTCGCACTGATCGGCAGTGCGGTGATCATCGTAAGTGTAGTGATCTGGACGATCGCGGACGCGCGCGCGGAGAGCGCGGAGCAACTGAAAACCGCGGCAGGCACAAAGGCACCGCCGCGGGAGAGCTGACCCTGAGGTTTTATTCACCGACTGATTTGATCGTCGCGCCGCCGACCACGAGGTCTTCATCCTCTATATCATAGAAGACGACCGCCTGGCCGGGGGTCATGGCGCGCTGCGGTTCATCGAAGACGACGCGGACGCGGGAGCAGGGAGCACCGGCGCCATCCGGCGTGCCCGTCTCAGTGTCTGCCGGAGCCGGCAGCGGATACAAGGTCGCAGGGGCGGCCTTTTTGCGGTACCGCGGCATGGCGAGGACGCGCATCGGCTCAGTCAGGTCTGCAATGCTGATCCAGTTCGCATCGTCTGCCGTGAGCTCTCTGCGGAAAAGCGATTCTTCGGGACCGACCGTCACGGTGTTGGCGTTCATGTCTTTGCCCTGCACATAGACCGGCATGCCGAGCGCCAGCCCGAGTCCTTTGCGCTGCCCGGTCGTGTACCGTACGGCACCCTTGTGGCGGCCGACGAT
>JAWRJC010000017.1:0-2997 GCA_040307715.1 Clostridiales bacterium
GCCGGTGCCGGGGGCATACTCCGGTGTGATCGCATCGACATCAAAACTCAGGTGAATGCCCACGGTGCCCTCGCCAGCGATGCGGATCGCCTCATGCATGATCTCCGCCATGCCTCTCCGGTCGATGTCGTGCATCGAGAAGACGTGCATGCCGGCCTCCTTCATACGTGCCGCTTCGGGACCGTCAAAGTCGTGCCCGGCCACCTGTACGCAGTGCGCGGTCGGGACAAAGTGCGGTCCCTGGCCAAAATCGACCATCCCGTCCGGGCCGTGTCCGCAAACCGCCGAGAACGGCATGCCGTGCATATTCCCGGTGGACGTGGACGTTTCGTTGTTCCAGTCGCCGTGCGCGTCGATCCAGATGATGCCGATCTCGCCCTGCGGCGCGTAGTGTTTGGCAACCGCCGAGATACTGCCGGCCGCCGTACAGTGGTCGCCGCCGAGCAGCAGGGGGAATCGCTCTTCCGCCAGCGCTTCCTTGACGAGTTCGTAGATCTGCCGGTTCGTCTCCACGACCTGATCGTAATGCATCAGCCCGCGCAGGCTCATGCCGTCCGGCGGCGGGATCACATCGCCCCGGTCGCGGACGGAAAACCCCAACTCTTCGAGGCCTGCCGCCAGTCCCGCGTAACGGATCGCCAGCGGGCCCATGGCAACACCTTTCTGCGATGCGCCGAGGTCGATCTGCGCGCCGATGATATCAATGCCTTTGATGGTATTCATACTGCCTCTCCTCCTCTTCCATGATACTAAAAATCCGACTGGTCTGGCAACCAGGCCATCTGATGCATACAAAAAGAGCCCGCCCCTTGCGGAGCAGGCCCTTCGCTGTTTATTCTGTGCTATTTTACAAAGTTGAGATTCACATCGCCGCTTTCCACATCGATCTGGATCGTGTTCTTCGCAGCCGTCTGTGCGGCGGTCGCCTTGTACGGTTTGCCGTCGACGAATGCCTCGCCGCCGTCGTTGTTGATCGCGTATGCGTAATCCGCTTTACTGCCGTGGACCGTCATCTCGATCTCGCCGTACTCCGCGTTGATCGCGGTCTCACCTGTCAGCGCACCGTCGAAATCGAACTCACCGTTGTCCATCTGATACCGGAATCCGTTGAGCGTGCAGCTCTCCATCTCCACGTCCCCGCTTTCGCAGATCATCTCCGCCGCACCGTTTACGGTAACGGACTTCATATCCATCTCCAGCGTTTCCGCCTTCAGCGAAAGCGTCCCGAACGTGCAGTTGTCAAACTTCGACTCGTAGGCCCCATAGGTCGATTCCATCACAGCGTCTTTCGCGACAGTCGTATTGACCATTTTGAATGCCATCCCTTCGCCCTTCGCTGAGAGGGTGTCGAACGTGCTGTTCTGGATGTCCAGCGTGCCGTTTGTCAGTTCAGCCGTGCAGGCTCCTGTTACGGTCACGTTCCTGATCTGCGGTTCTGCGCTGTCGGATGTCATGCCGAGTGTCCCGAAGGTGCAGTTATCCAGCACCCATTCATCACTGTACATGCAAGTGATCGCGGCATCCCCGGACACTGCGCAGCCGGTCATTTTGAACGTACCGTTGTCCATGCCGCCGTCTTCCTCATCCTTGCCCGCGAAATCGAGCACATCGAAGGTGCAGTTGGCCATGGTCAGATCGCCGTAGTTGAACTTGCCGGACAGTGTTCCGATCTTCGCGTCCTGCAGTTCCATACTGCCGCTGTCCACATCGAGCGCCATCTCTTTGGCCGTGAGGCCGCTCAGAATGCCGGCATCCAGCCAGCTCGCCTTCAGCGCGATCCGGTCGAACGCAGTATCCATCGGGCAGTGGATCTCAAAGCTCGGCGCCTCACAATCATAACTGCCGTTCCAGGACCCGATATCGATGTCGATCGTCCCGCTGCCGTCTTCGATGCCGGTCACGTTGATGCCGCCGTCGCCGACCTTCACCTGGGTGCCGTCTTCGCTGGTCACATTGATGCCGCTGATGCCGATCATGACATCATTGCCGTCGCTGTCCGTAATATAGAGTCCGTCTTTGCCGATCGTGACATTGTTGCCCTCGGCGTCCTTGATATTCAGTCCGGTCGGACCGTCCGCCCCGCCGACGAGGCTGACGTCGTCACCACTCAGTGCTGCGGCGTCTCTGATGTAGAGCGTGCCGTTCTCGGAGGTCACGAGGGGCTCCCGCCCCGCTTCATATTTACTGACAACGTACCATTCCGTGTCGTTTACAAAGGTGACGTTGGAAGCATTGGCTTCGATGTCCATGTTGGTGAATGGCTCGACGCTGACGGTCGCCGCTGCAAGAGGTTCCGGCTGACCGATATGGATCTTCTGATTGCCGACGGTGATGTCCCGCATGTCGTGCAGACCGCCGAGCGCAACACCCGCCAGTGCGATGCCGATGCCCGAGAGGATCATCACGCCGCAAATGATCAGGATGACGATGGTGCTTTTTCTGAATCCGCCTCTATTTTCCTGCATCTTCATTCACCTCCCCGTCTGCTGCGAAATCCTCCGCCTGTGCGGTGCTCTCCGTCCAGCCGTTATCCGCTGCATCTGCCTGCACAAACCCATCCGTTTCCGCCGTCTGTGCAGATCCGTCCGCTTCCGCAGTTTCCGCAGCCTGCGCGGACCCGTCACTCTGCGCTGCATCGCTGTACTGTTCCGCGCCTGCATACTGATAAGCGTTGGTGTCCTCGCAGGTCCCGCTGTTCTGGTACGCACCGGGCTGGTAACCGCCCGCCACCTGCTTTCTACGGCGGCGGTTGCTGATCCCGCGTGCGATCGCTCTGGTGAGCGCTGCCGCCCCCTTGATCACGAGGAATCCGAGGAGGATCGAGCCGCCTGCCAGCGCCAGGCCGGTGCCGATGATGATCATCATGCCCGCCGCGGTGGTCCCGGCTGTAAAGAAAGCCGAGATCAGGATCGCGATGCCGCCCACGACGCCGCCGACTGCCAGTGCTATGAGTCCGATGATGATCGCGCCGACGACGCAGATGCCTGCGATCGCCAG
>JAWRJC010000018.1:0-7966 GCA_040307715.1 Clostridiales bacterium
GGGCCGTATTTTTCAAGGGTTTCCTGCATTTTAGCCGCGATTTCGGCGGCAGCTTCCTCGTATGTGATCCGTTCGAATTTGCCGGACCCGCGTTCAGCGCGTCTGCGCATCGGATACCGCAGCCGGCTGCTGCTGTGCAGATAGGTACGCCTGTAGCCCCTTCCGCGCGGACACGCACGGATCTGGATCCCGTTCATGGTCGTATCGGATGAGATATCCAGCACACAGCCCTCTGCGGTCCAGACTTCCAGTTTGCAGTTGCCGCCGCAGTTGTTAATGCCCGCGGCGCGGACAATGTGCGGTTCTTCGACCGGCAGCGGCTCTTCAAGGTGCCAGGACAGGCAGGCCATATTTTCACAATACCCGTCGTCCTGCAGTTCCGGCGGTGTTCCCTGCACCAGCGCACGCAGCGCACAGATCACTGTTTTCAACTCTTCCGTCAGTTGGACAGAAGTCTGTTCCTCCAATTGTTTACATAATATATTTACTGTATCCAATGTATACTTTTGAATAAACGACTCCATAACAGGCTCTGCATCGAGTTCCCCGTTGAGCCCGCAGATGCTCAGATACTCCAGGAATCGCATCTGCTCGCCGATATAATCCGCAGGATTACCATCGATATAGACAGGCTGATACCCATACTCTTTGTAAAAACAGATGCATTCGTATGTTGTCCTGTCGATGAGGATATCTCCCTTCCCTTTGCAGGCCGAAGCCCACAGCGGGATATACAGGTCCGCATCGGTGCCTTTGAAGAGGTCGTCATACTCCTGCTGTGTCAGGGATGACGTGATCCCGTATGCCCCGCTGACCAGCCTCCAGTCCGGCAGAGATGCGAAAAAGACATGAAGCAGATATGCGTTATTCAAGAATTGTCTGCTGTTCTTGATAGCCATGTGTTGCCTCCTTTAATGACTGTTTCCTGCCGTTCCGAGAATCTGCTCACGAAGCGTGTACATATTGGACAGGTTGCCGATGATGACAGCACCGACAAGGCGCCCCTCCCGGTAATACCGTTTTTCAAATGCACGTCCGTACTTCTCATTGACAGCATACCGCGCAGGCTGTTCCGCGCTGTCCGTTCTGACTGTTTCGGATGTCAGACCGTCTCCCGCCGTTTCACCGAGCGAGAACAAAGCGATTTCCGGACAGTGCAGCACCATCGACGTATCGATCGTTTCCGTGACGGTATCCCCGCCTGCCGCATTGATCCCCGCCGCGCGTCCCTGCACTTCCGCCTGGGACCAGAGAAGCGGATTCATACCGTTCTGTTCCGCGCAGTCTCCGCACGCGTAGATATCCGGCTCACTCGTTTCACATCTGTCGTTGATGATCACACCGCGGCCGCACGACAATCCCGCAGCCTGCGCCAAAGCAATGTTTGCGCGCGCCCCGGTCGACATGATCACAATGCCGCACGGGAACGTGCGCCCATCCTTCAGGCGTACATATTCCACATGTTCCCTGCCGCCGATCTCTTCGATCTGAACATCGGTATAGACCGGAAACTCAGTGATGAGCGACTGCAGCATGCCGGCGCATTCCTCATCGAGGAATCGCGGCATCAGACGGGGCAGCGCTTCCAGAACGGTACACTCGATGCCGTAGCGCGACATTTCAAATCCGGCTTCCAGACCGATGACACCGCCGCCGATGATGACAGCCTGCTTCTCAGACACGGCGAGCCTTCTCAGCGCGGCAATATCACGGTCATTTCTGATCGAGATGACACCGGGAAGAGCAGCGCCGGGGATTGGCGGGACAAACGCGCTTCCGCCCGCCGCATAGATCAGCTTCCCGTATTCGTGATCCTCTTTTTCTGTCGATACAAGATGACGCGCCGGGTCAATCGCCGTAACAGCCGTTCCTGTCACCAGCGCAATGCCATTGTCGGCAAACCACTGTTCGCCGTGCAGGATCATCCGTGCCGGATCCCATCCGTACAGCGGTGTCTTTGTGAGCATGGGCTTTTTATATGGCGGCAGCGGTTCCTCGCCGATCATCAGGATCGTACCGTTCCGGTCGATTTCCCGGACCCCTCTGGCGGCACTGATCGCGGCTATACCGGCACCAACGATAAGATAGTCAACCTTCTTCATGGTCCGCCCCTTTCTCCCCGCAAATCGAAAGCTTTGCCGGTGTTTTAACGATCAGATTGGGGTCAGTGATATCCGCTACCGGCAGCACCGATAAATCCTTCTTAGCAACGCCGTGTTTGGCCATCAGTTCATCAATATCTCCAAAATCCAGGGATCTCGTCGGACAGGCCAGGACGCAGGACGGCGGGAAACCGCGTTCCCGCAGTTCCCTGCAGGCATCGCATTTCTGGGCTGTTCCTTTTGTCTTTGAGAACGTCACCGCGCCATTCGGGCAGTTCCACATGCAGCTGCCGCAGCCGATGCACAGCGCCTCATCAACGGTGACTGTGCCATCCTCCTCTTTGTGCATCGCCCCCGTCTTGCAGGCCGCCACGCAGTGCGCCTCTTCGCAGTGATTGCAGGCACCTGAAAAATGCACGTAGGTGTCGCCCGCGGCGTCTTTTACGCGCAGTGTTTCCACATGTCTGAAATATTCTCCCGGGAGAAGATCGTGCAGATCCTGACAGGCGATCTGACAGGCTCCGCAGCCGATGCAGGTGTTCATGTTGAAAAAGAAACCCAGTCTCGCCATGCGTTTTCCCTTTCCGCAAACCCCTGTTTGCAAAAGCAGCGGACCGTATGGCCCGCTGTATGCTGCTTTTATCCTTCTGTGTGCGGCAGACTGTCGAGATAGCTCTGCAGGATCAGTACCGCCGCCTGTTTGTCTATATACTTCTTTCGGTTCTCACGCCGTACGCCGCCGTCGATGAGGACCTGTTCCGCCAATTTGGTCGTAAACCGTTCATCCTGATACACCACCGCCACATCCTGGAGTGCCAGACTGCGCAGCTTGTTCTCAAGCTTTTCCCGGAACGCGCGGACCTTCTCGGTCTGGACACTGTCCGTACCGTTCAGATTGAGCGGGAGACCGATGACGACCGTTCCGCAGTCGTACTCGCGGATATAGTCGATCACCTTGCCGGTATCTTTCTTGATACCGATGCGTTCGATCGTCGTGACACCGTTCGCGATGATAGATAAGGCGTCACTGACCGCGACGCCTATCGTTTTGTCCCCTACATCGAGGGCCAGTATTCTTTTCATATAGTCCCGTTATTTGTTCAGGTAGTACCGGACCAGTTCCTCGGTCAGATCATCACGGTCGATCTGGCGGATGACATTGCGGGCATTGTTGTGGCTCGTGATATAGGACGGGTCACCGGAAAGCAGATACCCGACGATCTGATCGATCGCGTTGTATCCTCTTTCATCCAGCGCATCGTAGACTTCCTCCATGATCTCACGGGGGGTCTTCTGCTCCGCTTTCAGACCGTTATTGAACATCAGTGTATTCTTTGTATCCATGCTGATTCACCTCTTATTCGCATTTCCGAAGCCGTCTTTCAAAGTCAACTTCAGTATACTCTATGCTGTCTTTGTTTTCAACTTGGGAATCCTTCAGATAGTCATAATTTCATGTCTTTTTCGGAAATCGCTCCGCAGGCCGTGCTACTGCGCAAGCAGCTGCGCGGCGATTGCCAGTGCTTCTTCGGTCTTCGACGGATCTTTGCCGCCTGCCTGCGCCATATCCGCTTTGCCGCCGCCGCCGCCACCTGCGGCTTTTGCGATCTCTTTGATCATCTTGCCGGCGTGATAGCCCCTGGAGACAACGTCTTCCGTCAGGGAAACGATAAATGTCACCTTCTCCGCGGTCTTCGACGCGAGGACCAGACAGAGGCTCTCACCGGACGCTTTCAGCTCATCGGAGATGCCGCGCAGGTCGTCCACCGAGTAATCATCAAAGGCTTTGGCGACAAGTTTGACGCCGTTGATCTCCTGCGCGTCAGCGAGGAGGTCGCCTGTTGCGCCTGCGACCATTTCCTTTTTATATTCTTCGATCTCTTTCTTGAGCGCTTTGTTCTCCGCCGTCATGGAACGGACTTTTTCAGGCAGGAGACCCGCGGTCGTCTTCAGCGATTCCGCGGTTTCCTGGACGAGCGCCAGTTCATCGACCAGCATCTCACGGAGTCTGTGTCCTGTGACAGCCTCGATACGTCTTACGCCCGCTGCGACGCCGCCCTCGGACACGATATGGAACGCGCCGATCTGACCGGTGTTCGCAACGTGGATGCCGCCGCAGAGTTCCTTGCTCCAGCCGCCCGCATTGACCACGCGCACCTTGTCACCGTATTTATCTTCGAAGAGACCCATGGCGCCTTCCGCCATCGCCTCATCGTATGCCATTTCCTTCGTCTCGACGGTCATGAACTCGTCGATCTTCTCATTGACGCGTTCCTCGACTTCACGGATCTGCTCTTTGGTCATCGCTTCGAAGTGTGTGAAGTCAAAACGCAGTCCCTGTGCCGTCACCTGCGAACCGGACTGTTCGACATGGTCGCCCAGTGTTTCCTGCAGCGCTTTCTGCAGCAGATGCGTCGCTGTGTGGTTGCGGGCGCTGTTGTTGCGGTGGATCTTGTCCACGACGCAGCGGACTTGGTCGCCCGTATTGAGACTGCCCTCTTCCACAACAACTGTGTGGACATAGGTCTTCTGGTTTTTCTCAACGTCGGTGACGCGCAGTTTGCTGTCATCTGTATAGAGATAACCGGTATCGCATTCCTGGCCGCCGCCGGTCGCATAGAACGGTGTGCGGTCGAGGATCACGCGGCCTTCTTCGCCTTCGCCGAGGAAGTCAAGCTCTCCGCTATCGCGGAAGATCGTCAGGACGTTCGCCTCATCCTCGATGCGGGCATAGCCGGTGAAGAGCGTTTCTCCGGTGAAGATATGCGACATATCTTCTTTATCCCAGGCGACGTCTTCCTTGTGGAAGTCCGCACGTCCCATTTCCTTCTGACGGGCCATCGCGGCTTCAAACCCTTCTCTGTCGACGGTGAAGCCCTTCTCCTCCATGACTTCCTCGGTGATATCGATCGGGAAACCATAGGTGTCGTGGAGCTTGAACGCGAGTTCTCCGGGGAGGACCGATTCGCCCTTCGCTTTCAAATCTGCCGCATAGTCTTCCATCATCTGTTCGCCCTGATCGAGGGTACGCATAAAGCGCTCTTCCTCGCCGGCTACGATCTTCTTGATGAAGGTACGCTGCGTCTCCAGTTCCGGATACGCTTCGCTGCAGGTGTCGACGACGACATCCACAAGGTCCTTCAGGAACGCGTCCTTCATGCCGATCTTGCGGCCGTGGCGCGCAGCCCTGCGGATGAGTCTTCTGAGGACATACCCTCTGCCCTCATTGCCGGGCATGATCTTATCGCCGATCATGAAAGTGGCGGAGCGGACATGGTCCGTGATGATGCGCAGGGATACGTCGACCTGCTGATCACCGCTCTCATAGCTGACGCCCGCCATCTCTTCCGCGGTGTGCAGGACCTTCGCGATGGTATCGACATCAAAGATGGAATCCACATCCTGCATAATGCAGGCAAGACGTTCAAGACCCATACCGGTGTCGATGTTCTTCTGGACCAGATCGCTGTAGTTGCCCTGCCCGTCGTTGTCGAACTGCGTGAATACGTGGTTCCAGAACTCAACGTATCTGTCGCAGTCGCAGCCCGGTTTGCAGTCGGGTTTGCCGCAGCCGTACTTTTCACCGCGGTCGAAGTAGATCTCCGAGCACGGGCCGCACGGACCGCTGCCGATCTCCCAGAAGTTGTCGTCTTTGCCAAGACGGACGATGCGTTCTTCCGGCATGCCGATCTCATTCTTCCAGATGTCGTACGCTTCGTCATCATCCAGATAGACCGTCGCCCAGAGCTTATCGACAGGCATCTTCATCACTTCGGTCATGAATTCCCAGCCCCAGGTGAGCGATTCTTTCTTGAAATAATCGCCAAAGGAAAAACTCCCCAGCATCTCAAAGAATGTGCCGTGACGGGATGTGAACCCGACGTTCTCGATGTCCAGTGTGCGGACGCACTTCTGGCAGGTCGTCACACGCTTCGACGGCGGCTCCTTGATGCCTGCAAAATACGCCTTCATCGGCGCCATCCCCGAGTTGATGATCAGAAGGCTCTTATCATCCTTCGGAATCAGCGGAAAGCTGTTGAGTCTGTAATGCTGCTTGCTCTGGTAGAACTCCAGAAACTTGCTTCGAATGGTATTTAAACCGAGTTTTTCCATGGTGTTGGTTCCTTCCTGTGTACGCAAATATACGGCTATAATTATACCACTGCCGTTGACTCGTGTCTATTGAAAAATGCCCATTTACGGGAATCGCTCCGCCTCCCCGCCCTGCTGTCAGCCGGCATCCGGACGCCGCATGAAGATCGTCTTCCTGCCGATCTGTTCCTCCTTCGAAGTCACATGGATGAGCAGTTCTTCGAGCGATGCAAGCATGGCGACCGCGCAGACGCTCCAGCAATACGGGACCGCAGCAGGTGTGCGGATCATATATGCCACACCGAAGACCAGCACGCCCGTTGCTTTGTTGAGGTAGGTGTGCAGCGACGCAAACCGGTGATACTTCCTTGCAAATGTCACATACGCGCATCCCCTGACGAACAGGATCGCGGCGACGGCCAGCCAGATCACTTTCGGCAGCGTCACCCACATCACCGGGAAGATGCGGATCAGGATCACCGTATAGAACAGAAGATCCGCGATGCTGTCAAGTTTGGCGCCGAGTTCGCTTGCCGTTCCGTATTTCCTGGCGATCGCCCCGTCCAGTGCATCCGTTACACCGGTCAGCGTATAGACGATCATGAACAGCAAGGACAGCGGCTTCATGAAGAGGAGCCACACCGTGCCCGCCATTCGAATGACCGATATGATATTCGGGAGGTGCTTATTCGATAACACAATCCGTACCTTCCTCAATTGTCTCAAGCAGAAAACTCACGGGCCGGAATCCGTCGTTGCACGAGATCATCGCTGACTTTTTATTCTTCATCCAGCCGTCGTAAAAATCCTCGCCGCCGTGCGCCAGCGCCATCACGAACGGAGACAGGCTGTCCCACGCGCTCACGCAAAAACCCTCCGGTCTCTCCCATCCGTTCGCGATGAATATCTGACCAAGTTTCATATCGCACGCATGCTCGATCGGATTCTCATACGCATCAATCAGATCCTGATAGCACGCTTTTTTCATCACTGTGATTCTAACCTTTTTCATCATGTACCGAATTATACATTGTCTTACAATACAAAGGAATACCGTTTACAATACAATTGGATAAAAATGCTGTGTTATACTGAAAACAGAAACCACTGAACCATGCAGCAGAAAGAACGGAACATGGAATACCGCAAACTTGGAAAAACGAATATTGAAGTCTCCCGGCTCGGCTTCGGCACGCTGACGATGGGCTTTTCACAGAGAAACCTCTCATGCGAAGAAGGTGCCGCCCTGATCGGGTACGCCGTCCGCCGCGGCGTCAGCTTCCTCGATACCGCAGAATACTACGACACTTATCCCTATATCCGCCCTGCTCTGGATGCACGGAAGGCAGAGGGGCTGCCCCTTCCCGTGATCAGCAGCAAATCGCTTTGCGCGGACTACGATGGCATGCGCCGTGCCGTCGAGGAATCGCTTCATGCGCTCGATCTGTCTGTCATCGATATCTTCCTGCTCCATGAAGTCATGGGGATGGATGATTTCGCGGCAAGAAGCGGTGCCTGGGAGGCGCTGAAGGACTGCAGAAAAGAAGGCCTGATCCGCGCCATGGGGGTCAGTACGCATCACATCGATGTTGCGGAAGGCATGGCGCGCGAAGAAGCCTGCGATATCGTCTTCCCCCTCATCAATGTGAACAGCCTGGGCATCCGTCATTTCGGAGAAGCCGGGACCAAAGAAGACATGGAAGCGGCGATTTTTGCGTGCGCGGAAAAAGGTATCGGCGTCTTTACCATGAAAGCATTCGGTGGTGGCAACC
>JAWRJC010000019.1:0-15992 GCA_040307715.1 Clostridiales bacterium
GCTCCTCGGTCTGTACAACAACGGCTTCCTCGGCCTTGCGTATGCAAAACTGAAGGAAACTCCTGAAACAGGTCTGTTCACCGTCTATGGTTCCGATACAGATCCGGCGATCGAGATCCTCTATCTGCCGTTCGCTTCCACCGATATGGAAAGCTGGAAAAAGCTTGTTGAGTACGGCGGCGACTTCTGGAACGAGATCGAATCCATCCATGCGGATCAGGGCGTCCAGCTCCTCGGTCTGTACAACAACGGCTTCCTCGGCCTTGCGTATGCAAAACTGAAGGAAACTCCTGAAACAGGTCTGTTCGACTTCTCCCAGAAGAAGGACGAGCTGATGCGTGTCCCGGGCATGGAATCCATGCAGAAGTCCTGCGAAGGCATGGGCTACAGCACGACTGTCATGGCTTACACCGACGTTTACACTGCACTGCAGACCGGTACTGTTGATGGTTCCTGGGCTGGTGGTCCGACCCTGAACTACTACAACTTCAGAGACGTCATCAAGTACTTCGCTGATCAGAAGTGCTCCACCGACGTTTACTGCATGGTCATGAACAAAGAGCTGCTTGAAGGCATGCCGGAAGAATATCAGGAAGCCATCAAGGAAGCTGGTCTTGAAGCTTGCGACTATGGTAATGACCTGCAGGAAGAGAAGGATGCTGAACTGCTGAAGAAGATGGAAGACGAAGGCATCACTGTCTACGTCCCGACCGACGAACAGAGAGCTGAGATGCAGAAGTACTTCATCGAAAACGTTTGGCCGCAGATCACAGGTCCGTTCAACCAGGATCTGGTCAAGAAGATCTCCGACAACCTCGGACTGTAATACAGTAACGCAGCAGGATCATTCTGCAGGGTTTGCCTTCCACAATATTTAAACTCCGCAGGATCGAATGATGCGAAACCTTCATGATTAATAAACCGGTCCCGCAAGGGGTCGGAAAGTCAGATAACTGGCTCCTATCTCAAAGAGGAGAGCACTTCGGTGTTCTCCTCTTTTCGTTGTATGAGATACTGTACAAAAGGGCTGCATCTTATTGAATCCGCGGTGGAATCAGGTATAATAATAATCGAGGGGAAATCGGCTTTTCTCAGCAGAGATTTGAGAAAGAAAGAAATCTGACGCTTGCAAAAGCGTCGCAAGTTGTAGAATCCTCCCCCGTATTTTAGTGAGAAAGGAATCGCTATGAAGATCGAAAGAGCAGACAGAATGAAAGGCGTTGAAATGTCCCGCATCCGCGCGACGCTGACCAAGTGCAACGAGATGAAGCGTGCGGGCATCGACCTGGCGATGTTCACGGTCGGCCAGCCCGATTTCGACACGCCGCAGTACATCAAGGACGCCTGCGAAGCATCCATCGAAGCAGGGCACACTGCCTATGCAGAGACACCCGGCAGCCTTGAACTGCGCACTGCGATCGCGAAAAAACTGAAAGAGCAGAATCACGTCGAGTACGATCCTGCGGAGATCTCCGTGACCACCGGCGCGGCACAGGCTGCGTTCCTCGGCATGATGACCTGGCTCAACCCCGGGGATGAGATCATTATCCCGAACCCGGCTTACAACATCTACTCCACGATCCCGCTCATCGCAGGCGCGACCGTGAAGACCTACGAACTGCTCGAAGAGAACAGATTCCAGATCGACCTCGAGCAGATGAAAAATCTGATCACCGACAAGACCAAGATGATCGTCCTGCTCAGCCCGAACAACCCGATCGGCTCCATCCTGGAGAGAGAAAACCTGGAAGGGCTGGCGGACCTCATCCGTGACAAAGAGATCGTCGTCCTCAGCGACGAAGTCTATGAACGCCTGACCTACGGCGAAGAGGCGGTATCCTTCTCGTCGCTGCCCGGCATGAAAGAACACTCCATCCTCATGGGCGGCTTCTCCAAGGCCTTCTCCATGACCGGCTGGCGTGTCGGCTACTTCGCAGCGCCGAAGGAAATGACAGAAGTCATGAACATCCTGTCCTTCTATATGACAGCCTGCGGCGTCACGTTCACACAGGAAGCTGCCAGAGTCGCGCTGGAGGAAGAGGATGGTTCGCTTGAACATATGCGCCAGGAATTCGAGAAACGCCGCAACTACATCGTTGCTGAGATCAACAAGACCAAGCACTTCCATGCGCTGATGCCCAAGGGCGCGTTCTACGTCTTCATGAACATCAAGGGCAGCGGCATGACTTCCGGCGAGTTCTGCGATCTCATGCTGGACAAGTACAGATGCTCCTTCATCCCGGGCGATGTCTTCGGCACCGCCGGCGAAGGATTTGTCCGTCTGTCCTATGCCTCTTCCATGGAAAACCTGCAGAGACTGGTCGTCGCGCTGAACGACCTCGACGCGCAGCTGGATTAAGGCAGCGGACCGCAGCAAAGCGGTACAAAGAGCAACACCGGGGCGTCCCGCAAGGGGCGCCTCTTTTGGTTCTTTGCGCACAGCATCCCGCCGAAGATTGTTGCAACAGCGGGGCGATTCTTTTATAATTATTAGCACAGTAACAGTTAGTTTTTGAAGCATGGTCCGGCGGCTTTTCCGGCGGGCGGAAGAGGATGAGAAGATGGCTTTCGATGTGCACGACTGTATCGCATTCCTGACCAACAGCGGCGGGAAGAGCCTCGACGAATCGATGAACAAGCGGTTCCGCGGACAGGACATCACAAGAACGCAGTGGACCGCACTGTACTATATCGACCGGATCAAGGGCATCACGCAGAAACAGCTCGCGGAGGCGATGATGATCAGCGGCCCGTCGGCGTCCAATCTGGTGGACCGTCTGGAGGCGGCCGGCTTTGTGCAGCGGGAAGAGGACAGTGAGAACGGCCGTGTCAAACACCTCGTGCTGACCGGCACCGGAAAGACCAAGCTCGACGAGCTGGCGCACATTCCTGTGGAGTTCAACGAAGAAGCGGTCAAAGATCTGACGCCGGAGGAAGTTGAGACTTTCAAGCACGTGCTCGCCAAGATGGTCGACAGCGTGAAAGAGTGACCCATGTACTACTACGAAAGCACCACAACAGATCCCTGCGGGAACCTTGCGACAGAGGAGTACTTTTTTAAGACCCTGCCTGCGGGCACGGGTCTTTTTATGCTGTGGCAGAACAGGGATGCGGTGATCGTCGGCAAATACCAGAACACGGCGGAGGAGATCAATACGGCATACGTGCGGGAGCACGGCATCGAAGTGGTGCGAAGGATGTCCGGCGGCGGTGCGGTGTTCCACGACCTCGGCGGGCTGAACTACACGATCATCACAGATGAAGAGACATCCCCCTGCGATCCGGTCTGGAAGCGGCACATGGCGCCGCTGCTTTCCGTGCTGCGCGGATACGGGCTGGACGCGCGTTTTACAGGCCGCAACGATATCGAGATCGGGGGCCGGAAGATCGCCGGCTGCGCCCAGTATGCCCGCGGCGGCAGGACGCTCCACCACGGCTGCATTCTGTTCGATACAGATCTTACAAAGGTCGCGGCGGCGCTGCGCGGCAAACCGCAGCGGACCGGGGAGCCGGCGGCGCACACACCGGGAGAAGCCGTCTTTGTGTCTCGCAGTGATAAGTCGGTGCCGTCACGGGTGACGACGATCCGGGACTGCCTCGAAGAATCGGGGAGCGGAAAAACGATAGAAACCTTCATGCGCGATCTGCGAAAAGCGTATCAGATGCAGGAGACAGCGGCGGACGGGAAGGAGACGTTCGTTCCGTATCAGCTGACCGAAGCGGACCGGAAAGAGATCGATATACTTTGCGAATCGAAATACCGCACCTGGGCATGGAACTACGGCTACCGCGCGGACTATCAGGTGAAAAAAGAGCAGCGGTTCGCGGCGGGCACGGTACAGGCGGAGATGGACGTGCGCGAAGGATGCATCGAGACGGTGCGGCTGTCCGGGGATTTCTTTGCGGACGGCGACATCACAGCGCTGGAAGCCGCTTTACGGGGGCTGCCGCTGGACGGTCACCTCGCGGAGCGCTTGCCGGAGGGCATGATCCGCGGCGTTTCCGCGGCGGAGCTGGCACGGCTGCTGACGGACTGACCGGCAGGACAAAGACCCTTACAGGTTGTTGAATCGCATTGACAGGAAAATATCAAAGGAGTATAATATATTTAAAGTTAGCATGCTAATTGTCCATGCAAATGGAGAACGGAGGAAACCATGATCAACGCAAGAGAGATTCTGAATGATTTCGTAAACGGTGTTGGCAAACTGTCCGAGACCAACGGTGAATTCATCGAGAAGTTCGTCGCGGTAGACAGCAGCGCAGGCACAGCCAGCGGCGCGATCTCCGACAAGACCAAGGAACTGATCGGCGTGGCGCTCGGCGTCTACAACCGCTGCCAGTACTGCATCTGCGTCCATACCCACGGCGCGTATCAGGCGGGCTGCACCAGAGAAGAGATCCTGGGTGCGGCGGAAGTTGCCATCGCGTTCGGCGGCGGCCCAAGCGTTGCTTACAGCGCGGCCGTTCTGAATGCGGCGCTGGATGAGTTCGAACACGATTTTGACTGATTGGACACAGCCGGCAGACTCATATTGAGAGAGAAACAGCGCCCGGACCGGAGGCCTCTTCCGGGCGCTGGATTTTCATGTTTATGGGAGAGAATTCATGATCAGGGAAGTCAATGCAGCCAAAGTCGATACGGTCTTCAAGCAGTGGGCGGTTGCGCCGGGTGACGAAGTGAAGAAGGGCGATCTTCTTTTCGTCGTGCGCCTCGGCAACATGAACCGCGAGGTGAGCGCTAAGTTTGATGGTGTGGTCAAGGAACTGCGATTCCGGCCGGACGAGCCGGTCCCCGGCGGCACTCCTGTTGTGCTCATCGAGGAGAAAGAGCAGGAAAACGCTGTGCTGTCTGTCCCCGCAGGCGCGGAGATGGAGATCAGAGCGGAGAATATCGGCGGCAAGACGGCCGTGATCAAGGAATGGAAGAAAGCCCCCGGCGAGCACATCGCGGCGGGCGAGGGTCTTGTAGTCGTGACAGCCGGCAAACTCAACAAAGAGATCGTCTGTCAGTACGGCGGCGACGTGCAGCGCATCGAAGGCGAGGAAGGCGCGACGATCCACGTGGGCGATCTGCTGGCGGTCGTGGTATCAGACGGCACGGCGGCAGCAGCTCCCAAGGAACCGGCAAAGACGAAGGTAATTGTCGCAGGCGGCGGCCCCGGCGGGTACGTGGCGGCGATCCGCGCAGCACAGCTCGGTGCGGATGTCACTCTTATTGAAAAGAACAAAGTCGGCGGCACCTGCCTGAACGTCGGCTGCATCCCGACGAAGGCTCTGATGCACAGCGCCGAAGTCTACCGCACGGCGCGTGGCGGCAGCTCCGCCGGTGTAGAGACCGAAGGGGTATCGCTCAACTGGGAGGCCGTACAGGCGCACCGCGAAAAGACCTCCTCGCAGCTCGTCGGTGGTGTCGAAGGTCTGCTCGCGGCGAACGGTGTGACCGTCATCGACGGGACAGCATCGTTCAAAGACGCAAAGGCGATGACCGTGGCGAAAGCGGACGGCAGCACGGAGGATGTGACGGCAGATAAGATCATCCTGGCGACAGGTTCAGCGCCGTTCATTCCGCCGATCGAAGGCGTGTACAAAGAAGACGGCACGCTGGCGGACGGTGTAATCGACAGCACCGGCGCCCTGACACTGCCCGCAAGACCGGCTTCGATGGTCATCATCGGCGGCGGTGTCATCGGTGTGGAACTCGCCTGCGCATATGCCGCTTTCGGCACGAAGGTGACCGTCATGGAGATGATGGACCGGCTCATGCCGGTGATGGATCTCGAACTGACCGGCATGGCGCAGGAGCTCCTCGAA
The DNA here is from genome assembly GCA_040307715.1 of Clostridiales bacterium. Lineage (GTDB taxonomy): Bacteria > Bacillota > Clostridia > Peptostreptococcales > Anaerovoracaceae > RUG13615. The sequence continues at coordinate 5,815 of JAWRJC010000019.1, forward strand.
AAGCAGGGCGTCACGTTCCACCTCGGCGCGCAGGTCAAGGCCGTTGAGAAGGCGGCCGGTGACGGCGAAGGCGCAGCTGGTTTGACTGTCCTTGCAGCGGATCCGAACGGCGAAAAGATCGCTGTCACGGCGGAGAAGGTCCTCGTGGCGGTCGGGCGCCGGGCGTATACGGAAGGTCTTGCACCGGAGAACGCCGGGCTTGAGATGGAACGCGGCCACTTTGTCGTCAACGATAAAATGGAAACAAACGTCCCCGGCATCTACGCGATCGGCGACTGCGCCGGGAAGATCATGCTGGCGCACGCGGCGTCGGCCATGGGCGAGACAGCGGCGGAGAATGCATGCGGCAAGCGCGCTTCCTATAAAGAGCGCGTTGTACCGTCGTGCGTGTATATGTTCCCCGAATTCGCCGGTGTTGGCAAGACGGAGGAGCAACTCAAGGAAAAGGGCACGGAATACCTGACAGGGCGATTCCCCCTCGTCGCCAACGGCAAATCTGTTATCATGGAAGAGCCGGACGGCATGGTGAAGATCTTTTCGGATGCGCGCAGCGGCCACATCCTGGGCGGTCACATCCTCGGGCCCCGGGCGACGGATCTCATCGGCGAGATCGCGATGGCCATGCAGATGCACGGCAAACTGGAGGACATCATCGGTCTGATCCATCCGCACCCGACTGTAGCGGAAGCGATCCACGAAGCGGCACTGGCAGCCGAGGACCGCGCGATCCATTTTAAGTAGAAAACGGGCGCAAGCCTGATCATGGATATCAAACAAGGAGTTAGTTATGTCGGAAATCTACAACGACATCCCCTGGAGAAAGCATGAAGACCTGGACAAGTACGCCGTCGCGCACGACGTGCCGGTCTGGCTCGGCGGCAAAAAAGTCATCGCCGACAGACTTGTCAAGACGTGCTGCCCGCACAACTGCTATGACACCTGCGGTGAGCTTGTGTACATCAAGGATGAGAAAGTCATCAAGATCGAGGGCAACCCGGAGCACCCTATCACGAAGGGTCATCTGTGCCTCAAGGGCTTCGCGAACGTCCAGAAGATCAACAGTGAGGAGCGCGTCAAGTACCCGCTGCTGCGCGTCGGCAAGCGCGGCGAGGGCAAATTCAAGCGCGTTACCTGGGACGAGGCGATGGATTTCATGGTCGAAAAGATCAACAAGATCGTCGCATCACACGGCCCCGAGGCTGTCGTCGAATACTGCTACTCCGGCAACCGCGAGCACCTCGCCAAGGCGGTCGCGGCCAGGCTGTGGAACCTGATGGGCGCCAGCAAGCTCGTCGGGAGCTTTTGCCTGCTCTCCGGCGTCGCGGGTTCGGTCGGCACCGTCGGCAGCCAGTACACGATGGATCCGGATCTGTGGGCGGAGCACTGCGAAACGCTCTTCCTCGTCGGGCGCAACTGCACGGCGACCAACCCGCACATCTTCCCGTTCCTTTACAAGGCGAAAGAGCGCGGCGCGAAGCTGATCGTCGTCGACCCGTATGCGACAGGCGTGGCGGCGAAGGCGGACATTCACCTGCGGCCAAGACCCGGCACAGACGGTGCGATGGCGCTCGGCATGATCCACTGGATCCTCGCAAACGGCTGGGAAGACAAGCAGTTCATTGAAGAAAAGACGGTCGGTTTTGAGGAACTCAAGGAGCTCGTCAAAGACTGGACCCCCGAATATACGGAAGAAGTCACGACCATCCCGGCGGCGCAGCTCAAGGAAGCGGCAGAGCTGCTCGCGAAGACCGAGACGATGTTCGAGACCGGCTACGGCCAGCAGCGCTACAGCAACGGCCACCAGGTCCAGCAGGCGCTCGCGTGCCTCGCGGCGGTGTGCGGGAGCTTCGGCAAGGCGTCGGCCAACTACGACTGCATCTCCGGCATGGCTTTCCCGGGCGTAACGGGATTTGCGGACGGTGCGGCGGTCAGCGTGCCGGAAGGCGCCGAGATCCCGCCGGCTAGAATGGTCAACATCGCGGCGATCGCCAAAGCGATCCATGAAGCCAAGGAACCGCCCATCAAAGCGGTCATCTCGTACCGCGGCGGCCTGATCAGCCAGCAGCCGCATGTCGATTACACCATCGACGCGATCAAAAAACTCGACCTGTTCGTCACGATCGAGCAGTTCATGACCGATGATACGGACTACGCGGACCTCGTCCTGCCGGGCTGCCACTACCTCGAGCAGTACGGCGTCCACCCGAGCTACTGGCACAACTACCAGCAGGTGCTTGTGCCGGTCTGTCAGCCGCCGTGGGAATGCGTCCCGGACATCGAGATCTTCGAGGAACTCGGGCGCCGGCTCGGCTATGAGGAATACTTCCCCCGCGAGAAGACGGGGCTTGACTATGCGCGCGACCTGATCGGCAAGGAGTGCGATTTTGACGCGCTCGTGTCGCCGAACGGTCCGGCGCGCAATCCGGAGAAGTGGTGTCCGCGCATCCCGTACCAGGAATTCGATACGCCCTCGGGTAAGTTCGAGTTCCACGCCTCGGTGCTGGAGGAACGCGGCAGAAAGTTCCCCGGCCATTACGATCCGCTGCCCCGGTACTACGAACCGGACGAGAGCATCGCGGCGACCCCGGATCTCGCTAAGAAATACCCGCTCAACATCATCTCGCAGCACCCGTCGTTCCGCACGCACTCGCAGTATTACAATCTGCCCTGGATCAAGGAGATCGAGGGGCCGGCGCGCGTGTTCATGAGCAAGGAAGACGCGGCGCAGCGCGGCATAGCGGACGGCGATAAGGTCCGCATCTTCAATGACCGCGGCGAACTCAAAGACATCATCGCCCGGGTCGGCATCCGCCTCAAGCCCGGCGTCGTGGAGATGTCCAGCGGCATGTGGGTCAAACTGGGCGGCAGCGTCAACAAACTGACCAAGCTCGTACCGGCAGGCCCGCGCGACATCCTTGAAGAGGATGGCATTCTGTATGATTATAATCCGCTGCTCGACGGCAATACCGGCTCGTACTTCAACACACTTGTGGAGATCGAGAAGATGCCGGCTGCGGCAAAGGAGGTGTAGAGATGTCGAACATGTACCAAGATCCGAAAAAACAGCGGACGCTCTACATCGATACGCGGCGCTGCATGGGCTGCCGCGCCTGTGAGACGGTCTGCAAACTGGAGAACGACCTGCCGGCCGGGCCGCGCTACACGATGGTCACCGAAGTGGAGTCCGGCAGCGGCCTGACCGAACGGCTCGACTTCCTGCCGATGCCCTGCCAGCACTGCGGCGACGCACCCTGCGTCAAGGCTTGCACGACCGGCGCGCTCTATAAGAGAGAAGACGGCATCGTCCTGGTCGACCGCGACCGCTGCATCGGCTGCCATGAGTGCCTCTGGGCGTGCCCGTTCGGTGTGCCGCAGTTCGGCAATGACGGCCGTATGCAGAAATGCACCATGTGTTACAACCGTCTCGACGAAGGGCAGCAGCCTGCCTGCGCGCAGAACTGCCCGGCGGAGGCGATCCTCTGCGATACGGTGGAGAACATCTCTCGCATCCTGCGGGAGCGCTATGCGGAAGACGCGTATCTGCGCCCCGATATTTTCGGAGAATAAACGATGAAGATACTTACTTTTGATCAATCCAAATGCGACGGCTGCAAGCTCTGCCAGGGGATCTGCGCGCTGCGGAAGACCAGCGAGGTACGCCTGCCTGAGGCGCGCGTCCGCATCCAGACCGAGCCCGTCCTGCGTGCGGCGTACTGCCAGCACTGCGCGGAGCCGGCCTGCGTGACGGCCTGCATGCGCGGCATCATCTCGAAAGGCGAAGACGGCAGGGTCGTCCGGAAGACGGAGGACTGCTTCCGCTGCGCCGCGTGCGCGGTGATGTGCCCTGTCGGGGCGGTCGTCCTTGACAGGCAGGAAAACGCGTTCGTCACCTGCGATCTGTGCGGCGGTGATCCGGTCTGCGTGAAGATCTGCCCGACCGGTGCGCTGAAGTACGAAGACGTCGAGGAGACCATCGCGGAGAAACGCAACAGCTACGCCAGAATGGCCATGCAGGATATGATGAGTGCGCAGGGTATGCCCGGTGCACAGGAGGCAGCGGAGCAAGCATCGCCCGCAGCGGCGCTCACCGGCGAAGCGGCCAAGGTGCAGAAGGCACTGGAGAAGGAACTGCTGACAGCCTGTCCGGATTTCAAACAGATCGCGGAAGGAAAGGAGGCGGAGTGAGATGGCAAGACCAAAACATGTCAACCTCCTGATCATCGGCAACGGCGCGGCGGGCGGCAGCGTGGCCTTCGCGGCGCGCGCGGAGGATCCGAAGATGTCGATCCTCATTGTCGGCAAAGAGCCGTACCCGGAATATTCAGCGCCGGCGCTGCCGGATTATCTGTCCGGAGAACTGCCGCTTGAGAAAGTGATCGTGCGGCGGCTCGAGGAATACAAGGAAAAGAAGATCGATCTGCACCTGGGTGACGGCGCAGCGAAGGTCGATCCTGAGAAAAAAGCGGTCGTGACGGAGAGCGGAAAGCGATTCTCCTACGACAAACTGATCTTTGCGACGGGCGGATTCCCGATCCAGCTCCGCAAAATGCCGGGCACAGGGCTTCCGGGCAACTTTGTCTTAAAGACCATCGACGACATCGACGGGATGATCGCCTACCCGGGCAGGCGGGCGGTCGTGGTCGGCTCCGGCGCGATCGGGCTCGAGGGCAGCATGGCGCTCAAGGCCCGCGGCTATGAGGAGGTCACGATGGTCGAAGCACTGCCGTGGCTCAGCATGAAGTCTCTTGACGAACCGACGTCGGACGCTCTGACGGCGGCTCTGGAGAATATGGGTGTGACGGTCCTGGCCGGCGAAGGCGTAGAAGGCGTTGTTGGTGATGATAAAGTGGAAGGCGTCATCACCAGCAAACGGAAGATCCCCTGCGATCTGATCATCTGGGGGATCGGTGTACGCCCGGAAGTCGGCCTTGCGCAGCAGTCAGGCGCGGAACTCGGCACGACGGGAGGCATCAAGGTGGACGCCTGGATGCGGACCAGTCTGCCGGATGTTTACGCCTGCGGCGACTGCATCGAATCGACGGACCGGCTGACCGGCTCACCTGCTTTGCATCTGTTCTGGGAACCCGCCCAGCGCGGCGGGGAACTCGCCGGCAGACATGCCGCGGCACAGCTCGCAGGACGTATGCCGGAAGGTGCGCATGCCTACAGCGGATCGGTCGCGATCTTCCTGACACACAAGGGCGGTCTTTCGATCGTCGCGTTCGGCAAGACCGAGGCCGGCCTCGCGGAGGGCAAAGGGCGTGTTGTCGAGGAATCGCTGAGCGGCATCTACCGCCGTCTCCTCTTTGAGGACGGCAAACTCGTCGGCGCGCAGATGCTCGGCACACTCGAGGATGTGGACCTGCTGCTCGACACGACCATCAAGAACGCGCTCGTGCGGCCGGGCACGTGGGATCTGACCCCCACCGTGCCGCTTAACGAATCGACCACCGTGGCGGACTGCATCGCGTTCCTGCGCAAAGAGCGCCGGGCGCCGGTCAGACGGTAAACGGGCAGGATCATGACAGACTTCAGATGGGCAGCAGCAAAAAGAAAATACGGCTGTGCTTTGCTTGCCGGCGGGGAAGGAAAACGCCTCGGCGGGGTGAACAAATCCCTGCTGCCGGCAGGCAATGAAACGGCAGATACGCTCCTTGCGCGGACAAGCCGGATCCTTTCCGGGACAGGCCTGCCGTGCTATCTTTCCGTGGCCGCATATGAACTGCCGGTGCCGGACGGCTGGACGGCCGTCAACGACCGGAAGTATGTGAAGGGGTGCCTGCCGGACAAAACGCGAGACAATGCGCAGACAGCGGACGGCAGTTTCGCCGGTCCGATGGGCGGGATCTTCGCGTGTCTTTCAAAGGCGCGGGAAGACGGCCTTGCCGGACTCTTTTTCGTGCCGTGTGACGCGCCGGGGTTCGAGACGGATGTGATCGAAAAGATGCTGCCGTATGTGCAGGACGAGGAGATCGTGGTCTGGCGGACGCCGGACGGGCGCGACCAGATGACATTCGCGTATTATTCGGCCGGCTGCCTGCCGCTGCTCGAAAAGCGGCTCGCGGAAGGGCGGTACAAGCTGCGCGGGCTGCTCGAAAAAAACGCCCCATCAACAGAGGACGGCGCGCCGGCAGACAGCGGGATGTGCCGGGCATTGCGGTTGTCCGCGGCGGCGGAAGGGCTGCCGGAAGAGCGGTTTGGCAATCTCAATACGCCAGAGGATCGGTAAAGGCTCGGAACGGCCTTTACTTTTTTCGCCGGGAAGGCCCAATATCTTTACTTTTATGCGATTGATTGATAATATTAGTAAAGATATTGGAGGCGATGCATGTATTCCTACGAAGGGCTTTTGCGGCAGTTGGCAAAGACAGGACACAAAAAGACCGATCTCACCACCGAACTCGGTCTGTCTTCGCGTACGGTCGCCAAGATCGCCAAAGGGGAAAAACTGTCCGTCCGCGTGATGGAGAAGGCGGCAGCTTATCTGGCGGTCCCGGCGGACAGCCTGTACCGGAAAATCTCGGACAACGCGCTGCTCCAGACGCTGTGGGACGAAAAGGACGCCGGCATTTCCGGCGGTATCTACCACGAACTGCAGGTCCGGATGACGTACAATTCCAACCACATGGAGGGCAGCACCCTGACGGAAGCGCAGACGCGGATGATCTTTGAGACGAATACACTGGACGCGGGGGACGGCGTGCCGGTCGACGACATCCTCGAGACGGTGCATCACTTCCGCGCATTTGACTATGTGATCGACCACGCGGAGGAGCCGCTGACCGAAGCGATGATCAAAGAGCTGCACCGGATCCTCAAGCGCGACACGAAGGACAGCACGCTGCCCTGGTTCGCGGTGGGCGATTACAAGAAGCGCGCCAACTTCGTCGGCGGGAAGAAGACAACCGCCCCGGAGAAGGTCGCGGCGGAGATGGCGGCGCTGCTCAGTTGGTACGACGCTCTGCAGGAAGTGACGATCTATGACATCATCGCGTTCCATCGGGCATTCGAAAAGATCCACCCGTTCCAGGACGGCAACGGCCGGGTGGGCAGATTGATCGCCTTCAAAGAGTGCCTTCGCTGTCACATCGTGCCGTTCCTTATCGAAGACACGAAAAAAGCCTTCTACTACCGCGGCCTTGCGGAATGGGACCGGGAAGAAGGCTTTCTGATAGACACTTGCCTGGACGGGCAGGACACCGTGAAAAGGCTGCTGGCGGACCTGGGACTCGCTGCCGGCTGAGTACGGCAGCTCACATTCTCAGATGCCCAGCATCATGCCGATCTGGCCCTCGTCCTGTTCGCACAGGAGCGAGCGCTGTTTGCGTGTCAGGAATTCCTCCAGCCGGCTCTCGTCGAAGATCCAGGGATGGACATCCTTGGGCCCGAGCAGCACGGGCATCCTGTCGTGGATAGGACGCATCACGTCGTTGGCTTCGGTCGTCAGGATCACATAGTGCGGACCGTCTTCTTCCTGGCGGTAAAAACCGGCAAGCAGGACAAGACCGTGGTTGGCATTATAGAAGCGGTATCTGGCTTTGTGCGCGTCCCACTCATAGAACCCGCTCGCGGGGACGATGCAGCGCCGCTGCAGCAGGCTTTCCGCAAACGTCTTTTTCTCGAGAGCGGTCTCGGCGCGCGCGTTGATCAGGAGCCCGCTGCCGTAAGGGTTGGCAAAGCCCCAGCGCATCGCGGTCGTCATGACGTGGCCGCCGATGTCGTAGGAAGCATGGACGGTCAGCGACTTATCCGAGGGGGATATGTCCCTTGTTTGGTCCTGATAGGGATCCGCGGACGGGCGGGTGACGTGGGTGCGCCGCAGCAGCCCGTCGAGTTTGGCATCAAAACCGGTTTCGATATAGTATCTTCCGCACATGAGGCACCTCCGAAAAGGACAGCGGTTCTTTTTCTCTATTATAATGCAAGGCTGCGCTTTAGGGCTATAATAAAGAAAAGAATTGCATGACCGGCGGGCAGGCCAAAAATGCACCGCCCGCAGGAGCGGTCCGGCAGGGAGAAGAAGGAGACAGAGATGAGTAAAACGGGGAAACGCCTCTACGGCGAACACGTCTTCGTGACCGGCGCCACGTCCGGCATCGGCCAGTCGTGCGCGCGGGCGTTCGCGTCCGAGGGCTACCAGGTGGTAGGGGTGTCGCGGTCCGCGGAGGAAATGACCGAGCGGTATCCCGGGGGCGGCAGTCTGACACTGAAGCCGCTCGATGTGACCGATGAAGAAGCCGTGCGGGCATTCGTGGCATCGCTCCCCGGCGTGGACATCGCGATCCTCTGCGCCGGCATGGGCGTCGCGGGCCCGGCGGAGATCACCCCGATGGATGTGACCCGCCGGCAGATGGAAGTCAACTATTTCGGCACGCTCAATGCCGCGCAGCCGTGCCTTGGCAGGATGCGCCGGCAGGGGAAGGGCCTGCTGCTCGTGATCGGGTCGATCGCGGGAAGGGTCAGTGTCCCGATGCAGAGCCAGTATTCCTCGAGCAAGTACGCGCTGGAAGCGTTCACCGATGCGGTCCGCATGGAGATGCGGCCGTTCGGCGTGCGCTGCTCGATCATCGAACCGGGCGACACCAAGACCGGTTTTACGGCGGCGCGCATCACGGAGGAGATCGACAAGGCCTTTGCCGAAGATGAAGAGGCAGCGGCGGCGTATCAGGAAACGATGGAAAAGAGCATCGCGAAGATGGCGGCGGACGAGCAGAGCGGCCGGGGTCCCAGCAGCGTGGCGGACGTCGCGCTGGCGCTGGCCGCAAAGAAAGAACCGCCGGCGAGAGTCCCGGTGGGGATCGACTACAAGGCTCTGATGGTGCTGCTGCGGCTGCTGCCCGACCGCGCGAAAGAGACCATCCTCAGCAAACTGTACCTGCCCGGCTGACAGGGCGTGAGGCGCCGCGGACCGGCGCCGGATATCTATAACAGGGGATACCAACAATGAGACTTGCGACCATCAAACTGGGCGGCAGCGAGACCGCCGGCATCGTCACAAAAGAAGGCATCCTGCCTATCCGCGACCTCAACGCCGCGAAGGGCATGGACTGGACCACGCAACTGTTCGACCTGATCGACAGCGGGGAACTCGCGGATCTGACCGAGTGGTACAACGCGGGCGGCAAAGCCGCCTGCGAATCGCTGGACGAGGCGATCCCTTTCGAGCAGGCCGTCTACGCGCCGCTCTACCGCAACCCGCGCCGCATCTTCGGCATCGGGCTCAACTACGTCGACCACGCGGGCGACATCGGGGACGCCGCGCCGCAGGGATTTCCGGGAAGCTTTTTCAAAATGGCGGACACGCTGATCGGCTACGGGGACGAGATCCGGCTCCCCGCACTCAAAGAAGCCACGCGCACCACGGCGGAGGCGGAGCTCGGCGTCATCCTGGGCAAAAAGTGCCGCGATGTTGCCGAGGAAAACTGGCTCGACGCGGTGGCCGGCTATACGACGATCCTCGACATGACCGAGGAATCGATCTTAAAGGGCAACGAATACGTGCAGGGCAACCCGCGGTATCTGACGATCGTCAAGAACTTCCCGACGTTCTTCTCGTTCGGCCCGCAGCTCGTGACGCCGGACGAAGTGCCGGATGTGCTCAAACTGGAAGTGCAGAGCGTCCGCAACGGCGAGGTCTATGCAAAGAACGTCGTCGCCAACATGACGCACCGCCCGGCGCGCCTCGTGTCGCTGCATTCGAGCATCCAGGGCTGGTACCCCGGTGACGTGCTGTCGACAGGCACGCCAAGGGCCTTTCCGATCGCGGACGGCGACGTGGCGGAATGCCGCATCGCGGGGCCGGACGGCTTTGCGATGGCGCCGCTTATCAATCCTGTGAAAGACTTGAAAAAGCAGGGCTGACAGAGCAGACAAAAGAGGGACAAAAAGGGCAGATGCAAAGCGTTTCCGCTTTGACATCTCTCTTTGCATATAATAGAATGATGGAGCAGGGGAAACCCTGCTGAAAAAGGGAGGAGAAGCCGGTGAGAAGCCGGCACTGTGTCTCAGCAACCGTGATGGTCATGCCCGCTCAGGGCACTGATCTAAGCCGGGTCGCCTTCCCACAGAGTTACGTTTGTCTTCTGAGATAGGACAGCGGTGGACCGGCAGCTGTGACAGAAGAGTCCAGGGCCAACAGCATACGGTCAACCTAAGCCATGCACCTCAGAAGCGTGGCC
>JAWRJC010000020.1:0-23909 GCA_040307715.1 Clostridiales bacterium
GTTCTTCAACGGTTACAGACCGCAGTTCTACTTCAGAACGACGGACGTCACGGGTGACCTGACACTTCCGGAAGGCACAGAGATGTGCATGCCTGGCGACAACGTCGTCATGACGATCAGCCTGATCACCGAGATCGCGATCGAAGAAGGTCTTCGCTTCGCTATCAGAGAAGGCGGCCGTACCGTTGGTTCCGGTGTTGTTACCGAGATCATCGAGTAATATTGGCGAAATAGCCAGATTGTGAATGGAAGAAAGACCTGCGGGGTTCCCCGTAGGTCTTTTTCTGCGAAGAATCCGGGCAGTCCGGCGGCGCGGACGATCCGGCTCCGGCGCATCGTTTTCAGATGCATAGGGGCGATCGGCTGACAGCCGCTAAAATTGGGGGGGAGATTTGATGAAGAAAAGAGGAAAGGATATTGCAATCGATTTGCTGGTCGATGTCGTGGCAGGGTTTCTGATCGCGATCGGCACCTATAACTTTGCAGCGGCGATGGGCTTCCCGATGGCGGGCCTGTCCGGGATCGCTCTGGTTTTGTATTATCTGTTCCATACACCGATCGGATTGGTATCAGGCATTCTGAACCTGCCGATCGCCATAGGCACCTATAAACTGCTCGGGAGGCGGTTCTTCATCGATTCGATCAAAACGATGGTGATCGGGTACATCATCATGGACCTGGTGGCACCGCTGATGCCGGTGTATGAAGGGGACAGGCTGCTGGCGGCGATCTGCAGCGGCGTGTTCTGCGGCATCGGATACGGACTGATCTTCATGCGCGGATCCTCGACGGGCGGGATGGATTTTATCTTCCTGGCGATCCAGAAAAAGCATCCGCACCTCACTCTCGGTACGATCTCGTTTGTCTGTGACGCTGTCATTATCCTGCTCGGCGCGGTCATCGCCGAGACGGGCATCGACGGTGTCATCTACGGCATGATCATTACGTTTATCCTGACGACTGTGCTGGACAAGGTCATGTTCGGCGCCAATGCGAAAAAGTTCGCGCTGATCGTCACGGACAAGGAAGATCAGATCACGGAAGCGATCGACACGGAGGTCGAGCGCGGATCCACGCTCCTGCAGGCGGAAGGCGGGCATACCGGCTCGCCGAAAGCAGTCGTCATGTGCGCGTGCAGCAACAAGCAGCTGTATCAGGTGCGTGCGTTGGTGCGCCGCATCGATCCGGAAGCGTTCATGATCATGATGGACAGTAATGAGGTCGCCGGCGAAGGGTTCCGCAGACTGTAGGAGGCAGGCGCCGGTTTCGCGGTTTCCTGTTCGCAAGAAGCGGGTTTTGTGATATTATGATACGTAATCCGCATACGGCGGAGAAAGAACAGAACAGAAAGAGAGCAACAGCGTGAGCAAATCGGTCATCCGCATCGGAAATACGAAGATCGGCGAAGGCATCCCGAAGATCTGTATCGGGATCGCGGCAGCTTCTTTTGATCTGGCGCAGGACATGCACCGCAGTCTTTCTGCGGAGATGGCGGATCTTCTGGAATGGCGGACCGACTATCTGCTCGGCGGGCAGTACGCCGACATCGACGGGATCAACCGGACGCTCGCGGTATTCGCAAAGACCGATCCTCGTCCCGTGATCCTGACGCTGCGGACGGAGAGCGAAGGCGGAAAAGCCGCTCTTTCCTCCAGAGAGTATCTGGAGATCATCCGCGCGTACGTCACGCAGAGCGATGCAAAGATCGTCGATATCGAAGCCTTCGGCAAAGAGGACGGTGCGGACCGCGATCTCATCGCCTTCCTGGTATCGCTCGCGCACGAAAACAACAAACTGGTGATCCTGAGCAATCACGACTTTACGATGACGCCGCCGCGCAAGGAGATCGTGCAGCGTCTCAGGATGATGCGGGAGATGGGAGCGGACATCCCGAAGGCGGCTTATATGCCGCGGACGGAGGAAGATGTCTACACCCTGCTCGAAGCAGCGGCGGAAGCGAACGAAGAGCTCGATGTGCCGTTCATCGCGCTGTCGATGGGAGAACTGGGCAAACCGAGCCGGGTCTGCGGGGGCACGTTTGGCTCCTGTGTGACCTTCGGAGCCAGCGCAGCGCTGGCGACCGCCCCGGGGCAGATCGCAGCAGCAACGCTCAGCGAGTACCTGCGCCAATACTACGAAACAGAATCTGAGAATGAGGAAACTGTCTGATGGATGAGATCATCCGCATGGATCATGTGACATTTACCTATCCGGCGACGGAACAGCATGATGCGTTCAACGCGCTGAATGATCTGTCCCTTTCCATCGAGAAAGGCAGTTTTGTCGCGGTCATCGGCCAGAACGGCTCCGGCAAATCGACGATGGCGAAATGCATCAACGCGTTGCTGCTCCCGTCGAAGGGCACAGTATGGGTCAACGGGTATGATACGAAGGACGAAGCGCATCTTTGGGATGTGCGGCAGTCCGCCGGGATGGTCTTCCAGAACCCGGACAACCAGATCGTCTCTTCTGTCGTGGAGGACGATGTGGCATTCGGTCCGGAAAACCTCGGTGTCGATCCGCCGGAGATCCGCCGCCGCGTCGATGAAGCGCTGGAGGCGGTCGGCATGAGCGCTTTCAAAAAGAACGCGCCGCATCTTCTGTCGGGCGGGCAGAAACAGCGGATCGCGATCGCAGGCGCCATCGCCATGCGGCCGCAGTGCATCGTGTTCGACGAGCCGACGGCTATGCTGGATCCGAAGGGGCGCAAGGAGGTCATGAAGATCATCCGCATGCTCCACGAGGAAGGCATCACCTGCATCCTCATCACTCACTTCATGGAAGAAGCCGCGCAGGCGGACCGCATCCTCATCCTGGATGACGGGCACATCTATATGGATGGCACGCCGCGCGAGATCTTTACCGACAGAGAAACGCTCATGGCGCTTGGACTCAACGTCCCCATGATCGTGGATCTCGTTTATCAGCTGCAGGATCTCGGCATCGATCTGCCGTCCGGCATCATGGAAGAAGAGGAATTCATAGACGCGTTATGGCAATTGAAGTAAAGCACATCACGCATATCTATAATAAAAACCTTCCGACGCAGTCCGTTGCGCTTTCGGATGTCAGTTTTCGTGTCGAGGACGGCGAATTCCTTGGGATCATCGGGCACACCGGATCGGGGAAATCGACGCTGCTCCAGCATCTGGACGGACTTCTGAAACCGGACGAGGGGCAGATCCTGATCGGGGAGGTGGATATCACTGCGCCGAAGACGTCGCTGCTGGCTGTGCGCAGGCAGATCGGTCTCGTCTTCCAGTATCCCGAGTACCAGCTGTTCGATGAGACGGTCGCGGCGGATGTCGCGTTCGGACCGAAGAACCTCGGCCTTCCGAAGGAGGAGATCGAAGGACGCGTCAGAGAATCGCTCGGTATGGTCGGGCTCGACTATGAGGCGATCAGGGATAAGTCGCCGTTCGACTTCTCAGGCGGGCAGAAGCGCCGGATCGCGATGGCGGGCGTCCTTGCCATGCGGCCGCGTGTGCTGATCCTGGACGAGCCGACTGCGGGTCTTGACCCGAAAGCGCACCGCGATGTGCTGGATATGATCCGGCACTATCACAAGGCGCAGTCGGACAGTATCATCATCCTCGTCAGCCACAACATGAACGACATCGCCGAGTACGCTGACAAAGTGCTCGTGATGGACAGCGGCCGCGCCGTTATGTACGGCACGCCGAAGGACGTCTTTGCGAAGAGCGATCTGCTCCGCGGGATCGGGCTCGACATCCCGGATCTTGCCGACCTGGCTGAAAAGCTCAAGGCAAGAGGATTTGATGTCCCCGCGGATGCCTTCACCACAGCGGAAATGGCGCAGCACATCGCCGCCCGGATCAGGCGCGGCAGGAACGCTGTGTCTGCGGAAAGGGGGGAGGATGCATGATCCGTGACATCACGCTTGGTCAGTACTTCCCCGGCGAGAGCATCCTGCACAGGCTCGATCCGCGCCTCAAGATCGTGGTGACACTGGCGTATATCGTTCTGCTGTTCGTCGTCAAGGAATGGATCGGCTTTGCGGCATGCTTTGCGTTCCTGGCAATGGCGGTCGCGCTGTCAAAAGTACCGCTCAGTTTTATTCTGCGCGGTCTCAAAGTCATCTTTATCATTATTTTGTTCACGTTCGTGCTGAACCTGTTTATGTATGACGGGACGGTGCTCGTGCGGATCTGGAAACTCACGATCACGGATCAGGGGCTGTACCGGGCTCTCTTCATGGCCGGCAGACTCATCCTGCTGATCATCAGTTCCTCGCTCCTGACGCTGACGACGACGCCGATCCAGCTGACGAACGGCCTCGAGCGGCTCATGAAGCCGCTTTCCAAAATCGGTGTCCCGTCTCACGAGATCGCCATGATGATGAGCATCGCGCTCCGGTTCATCCCGACACTGCTCGATGAGACCGACAAGATCATGAAGGCGCAGCAGGCGCGGGGAGCGGACTTCGAGACCGGCAATATCCTGCACCGGGCGAAGCAGATGATCCCGATCCTCGTTCCGCTGTTCATCAGTGCGTTCCGCATCGCGCAGGACATGGCGCTGGCGATGGAAGCCCGCTGCTACCGCGGCGGAGAAGGCCGGACGAGCATGAACGAAATGCGGTTCCGCAAAAGAGACTATATCGCTGCAGGGATCCTGCTGCTGTTTGCAGGGGGGATCATCGCGCTGCGGATCCTAGTATAGACAAGTTTGCATCAACAATTTAAGAACTCCGTGTCAGAAAGGAAACCATGGATAAAACAAAACTTTCAACCAAGCACCTGCTATACGGTGCTGTGATCGCGGCGGTCTACGCCGTTCTCACGATCGTTCTCGCGCCCATCAGCTACGGCCCGATGCAGGTGCGTATCTCCGAGGCGCTGACGGTGCTGCCGGCGCTGACGCCGGTGGGCATCCCGGGGCTCACACTCGGGTGTCTGCTGGCCAATCTGCTGGGGCCTTACGGGAT
The DNA here is from genome assembly GCA_040307715.1 of Clostridiales bacterium. Taxonomy (GTDB): domain Bacteria; phylum Bacillota; class Clostridia; order Peptostreptococcales; family Anaerovoracaceae; genus RUG13615. The sequence continues at coordinate 4,949 of JAWRJC010000020.1, forward strand.
CTTCGACGTGATCTTCGGCACGCTTGCGACACTGATCGCGACCGTGTGCTCCTATCTGCTCCGCGGCCACGACTGGCTGGTCCCGCTGCCGCCGGTCATTGCCAACGGTGTGATCGTCGGCGGTATGCTGCACTTCGCATACGGGGTGCCGGGACTGTGGGCCTGCATGGCGTGGGTCGCTGTCGGGGAGCTGATCGCCTGCTATGTGATCGGGCTTCCGCTCCTCAAATTCCTGAAAAAGTACAAACACATTTTCGAGTGATCGAACAAGAACGATGAGACAGAGAAAAGTCAGAAATCTGGATGAAAAACTGGAGCTGGTCGAAGCCTGCTATCTGCACGCGACCTATGAGACCGCAGACCGGCAGAGCGGGGACAAGGCGCCCCGTTCAGACCGCTGGGGACAGGAAGCGCCGCACCCGTGCGATCAGCGCGGCTGCTGGCGTGAACTGATCGATCCCGCGGCGGCGGACAGCGCTCTGTATGCGGAACTGGGCTGCGGCAAAGGGCGATTCCTTGCCGAGATGGCGCAGCGCCACCCGGAAGCCCTGTTTCTTGGCATCGAAGGCCATCAGGGCGTTCTGCTGCGCGCCGGACAGAAGCTGGCGGAACGAAAGACAGAGAACGCGAAACTGCTGTGCGCCTATGTCCATGATATCCGCGACTTTTTCGCGGAAGGGGAACTCGACGGCTTGTATCTTAACTTCTCGGATCCCTGGCCGAAAGCGCGTCATGAAAAACGGCGCCTGACACACCGCGCCTATCTGGCATCGTACCGGGATGTCGTGAAGGAAGGCGGTTTCCTTGCTTTCAAGACGGACAACGACGGGCTTTTTGAATTTACGCTGGAAGAGATCGCGGCGGAAGGGTATGATATCCTTGAGGTGAGCCGGGACCTGCACAACAGCGCGTATGCAGCGGAAAATATAATGACCGAATACGAAGCCCGCTTTTCGCAGAACGACAAGACCATCAACTATGTAAAGATCGCGCTGTAAGAGCGGTTACGACAGCAAAAGAAGCAAAAGGAGGACACTCATGATCATTGCGCAGGAAAACGGTAGAACCATTCCCAAGGCAGATAAAGTATTCGCCATCAACGGCCGTGCGAAGGCCATGATCGCGGAAAAAGGCAAAGATGCCGTCGCCAACGCCACCATCGGCGCATTGATGGATGACAACGGGGATCTGATCGTCATGGAATCCGTCATGGACGCGATCAGAATGCTCAAGCCTGCGGACTTTGCGGAATACGCGCCGATCTCCGGCACGCCCGCGTTCAAGGAAGCGGTCAAGAAGGCGCTGTTCGGCAGCCATCAGACGGACCGCTTTGTCGAAGTCTGCGCCAGCCCCGGCGGCACCGGTTCGCTGCGCAATACCATTTCGAACTACTCCCAGCCCGGAGACAAAGTCATGACATCCGACTGGTTCTGGGCGGGTTACACGACGATCGTGGGGGAACTCGGCCGCAGCATCGCGACCTATGAACTGTTCACCGAAGACGGCGCCTTCAATATCGACAGCTTTGCGAACACCGCGGAATCGATCGTCGACGAGCAGGGCCGCCTGGTCATCCTTCTCAACACGCCGGCGCACAATCCGACCGGGTATTCGCTGACGGATGAGGACTGGGACAAGGTCGTCGAAGCGCTCAACCGCATTTCCGAAAAGGGCAAGATCGCACTCCTGGTCGACGCTGCGTACATCGACTTTGCGGGCGATGAAGAGGAATACCGCAGTTTCTTCAAGAAGATCGAACTGCTGGGTGAAAACGTTCTGCCGCTTGTGGCTTACAGCGCCAGCAAGACTCTGACGCTGTACGGCATGCGCACAGGCGCGCTGGTATGTATGGCGCCGACTGCAGAAATCGCCGAAGAGTTCCGTCGCTGCATGGAATTCTCATCCCGCGGCAGCTGGTCCAACTGCGTCCGTGCCGGGCAGACCGTGCTGGCGAACATCTACGCGTCTGACGAACTGGTCGCGAAAGTCGCAAAGGAAAGAGAGTACTTCCGCAACATGCTGATCGCGCGCGGCAAAGCGTTCGAAGCGGCGCTGCATGAAGAGGGTGTGCAGAATGTTCCGTTTGATGCCGGGTTCTTCACCTGCGTCGAGCACGAGGATCCGGCTGCCATCAGCGCTGCGCTTGAGGAGCAGGGGATCTTCACCATCCCGCTCGCAAAAGGCGTCCGCGTATCGGTCGCTTCGATCTCTGAAGAAAAATGCGTGAAGGTCGCGAAAGCGATCGCGAAACTGGTCAAGTAACCGGTACCGGACAACGCGTGAGACAGACTTTGAAAGAGCACTGCACGGACAGTGCTCTTTTTATGCGGATTTATGTTTTTTTAAGATTGCAGGCGTAAGATTGTTTTATAATGAATAAGGAGGACCCCGATGGACAGGAAAGACATGTTCTTTTGGAACGAAGAAAAGAATCGCATCGACGGGTTCGTTCCGCTTGACGGGGACGAAGCGCCGCAGGCGCAGAGCGGTTCCTCAAAAGACCCGGAGCAGTCATACGATGCGTATCTCAAGGACGCATACAAAGAATACAGGGACGAGGCGTACGGCACCCCTGCCTATGCCCCGGTATTTCATGATGTCCGCGAAGCCTGGCAGGAGACGGACGGCGCGGAGCCGCCTGCAGGCGGCGCAGAAACCAGCAGGGACGGCGGAAAAAAGAGACGGCGTCCGCCGCGCATGGTGACGATGGGGATCCTGTGTCTGTGCATCGTACTGGCGGCGGTGACCGGCGCGCTCTCGGGCATCGCGGTCATGCAGCACTATACTGCCCAGAACAGCACCACGGAAAGCATGGTGATCCCCGAGGGGACCCATGCGGGGATCGGCGCGATCACGGCGACGATGCTCGACGCTAAGCTGCAGCAGGCAGTCGATGAAGCGGCGGAAGGCGGCAATGCGCAGGCAGACGCAGAGAAAGCCAGCAGCGCGGAGCAGACGGCTGTCGCGGACGCCGGGGTGATCAAGACGATCATGGATTCTGTCGTCTGCATCAAGACGAACCAGACGGTGAACACTTTCTATGGACCAATGGAAGCCAGCGGTGCGGGCTCCGGTGTCATCATCAGCGATGACGGATACATCGTGACCTGCGCGCATGTGGTCAGCGGCGCATCCGGCATCGAGGTGCAGGACAGTGAGAACAATACCTATAAAGCCTCTCTGGTCGCGTGCAGCGAGAAGATGGATCTGGCGCTTCTCAAGATCGACGCCGCCGGTCTGACAGCGGCGGTGCTCGGGGACAGCGGCACTTACGGAACGGGAGACCAGATCTATGTCGTCGGTAATCCGCTCGGCAACTTCGTGCTCAGTGTTTCGCAGGGCATCATTTCCGGTGTTGACAGACAGGCAGAAATCGAAGGTAACCTGATGCGGCTGACCCAGGTAGATGCGGCGGTCAACCCGGGAAATTCCGGCGGCGGCCTCTTCGACAGCCAGGGCAGACTGATCGGCATCGTGAACGCGAAGAACACCGGCATCGATGTGGAGGGGATGGGATTTGCGATCCCGATCGACACGGTGCGCGAAGTGCTTGCGCGCATGCTGCAGCGTACGGACCTGACTCTTGAGTGACAGGAAAATAATGTAAATTATAGATTGACATATATTTCCAATCGTCGTATACTCGTTTCAGATAAGGGAATAAGAAAGAAAGGAGACGAGTATGCGATGAACGAAAAAGAAAGAACAGATATCGTGTTTGAGATCACCGAACACATCGGTGTCATCACAACGTACGGCAACGGCTGGACCAAAGAGATCAACATGGTCGCCTGGAACGATGCCAAGCCGAAATACGATATCCGCGACTGGAACCCCGATCATCAGGTCATGTCGCGCGGGATCACGCTCCACAGCAAAGAGATGCGTGAGATCTGCAAGCTGCTGCGCGGCCGCCCGGATCTGGCGGACGACGATCCGCGGCAGGCTGCGCCTGCCGGATCTGCCGGACCGCTCCGGACGGATGCACCGGTACACACGGCGGTGCCGGAGCAGGCGGCGGCAGCGGCTTTCTGACGGACGGGCGATCCCGTTGTGCGGCGGGCAAAGCCGGAAAAGAGGGGCGGTGTCAAAGCCGCCCTCTTTATGATATACTAACGAGTAACGGCGCGCCGGCAGAAACGCTGCCGATGGAAGCGGCGTGCAGAATAAGGAAACAGAAACGGAAATAGTATCATGAAAGTATTACTGCAAAAGGGGCCAAGACAGCCGGCCGAAGAGATCGAAGTAAAAAGCGGCACGACCATCGAGGAGATCTATCAGTCGATCCGTGACGAGCTGCCGTATAAAGTCCTTGCGGCCAAAGTCGATAACAAAGTGGAGGAACTGTCTAAAAAGCTGACCCGGTCCTGCTATGTGGAACTTCTGGACATGCGGACGCAGATCGCTAACCTCGTCTATGAGCACAGTCTGATCCTGATCTACCTGAAGGCGGTCGAAGATGTGCTCGGCAGGGTGGATACAGAGATCCTCCATGCGCTCAATAAGGGGCTGTTCACGATCATCCACAAGGAAGGCGGTGTAACGGAAGAGGAGGTCAACGCGATCGAGGCCAGGATGCACGAACTGGTCGATGCGGACCTGCCTTTTGTAAAGGAAGTCGTCAGCCGGGAGGAAGCGCTGGCCGGTCTGGACGCGCTGCTGCTGGAAGACAAGAAGCGTCTTCTGGAAAAGAGCCGCAATAAAAAGGTCCGCTATTTCAGCCTGGATGGGTTCAAGAACTTCTTCTACGGTGAAATGGTACCGTCGACCGGCTACATCGATCTGTTCGAACTGCGCAAATACAGAGAGGGCGTTCTCGTACGCTTTCCGCACACGTCCGACCCGTCGGTCCTGCCGCCGTATGTGGACGACCGCAAACTGTACGAGGCGTTCCAGGAGACGAGCCACTGGCAGGAGATCCTGGGGATCGATTCGGTCATCGATCTGAACGAATGCATCGAGCAGGGGCGTATGCCGGAGGTCATCCAGCTGTCTGAGGCGCTGCACGAAAAACGCATTGTCGAGATCGCCAAAGAGATCACCGAAAAGGGCAAGCGCATCGTTCTGATCGCCGGGCCGTCTTCGTCGGGCAAGACCAGTTTTGCGCGCAGACTCTGCATCCAGCTCGCGGTGAACGGCGCGCGGCCGCTGTATATGGGTACGGACGACTACTTCGTCGACCGCGAACAGACACCGCTCGATGCGAACGGGGAACCGGATTATGAGAATCTGTCAGCCATCGACATCGATTTGTTCAACAGCGATATGAACGGTCTGCTGGCAGGGGAGTCCGTGGATCTGCCGACCTTCGACTTCATGGAAGGCAGGAAAGTGTTCGGCAAACGAGTCACGAAGATCGACAGCGATCAGACGATCGTCATCGAAGGCATCCATGCCCTCAACGGCGAACTGACCAAAAAGATTCCGGCGGACGAGAAGTACAAGATCTACATCAGCCCGCTGACACAGCTGTGCATCGACAAGCATAACCGCATTCCCACGACGGATGCGCGGATGATCCGCCGGATGGTCCGCGACTTCAAGTACCGCGGGCATTCCGCGCAGGAGACCATCCGGGAGTGGCCGAAAGTGCGCGCGGGGGAGGATAAGAACATCTTCCCGTACAACGGGGAGGCGGATGCGTTCTTCAACTCTGTCCACATTTACGAACTGTCCGTGCTCAAGAAATACGCGTCGCCGCTGCTGGAGGCGATCACACAGGACGAACCGGAGTACTTTGAGGCGCACCGGCTGCTGCGGTTCCTGAATTTCTTCCAGGTATATGAGGACGAAGATGTCATTGTCAACAATTCGATCCTGCGGGAGTTCATCGGCGGCAGCGTGTTCTTCCGGTAAAACCACCACTTAATGTGTCCCGGAAGGCGCATTCCGTCTGCAGGCCCCATATGTAGGGGATGGAAGAGGAAACACCCGAAAACGTGTTGCGCATCGAGCTGAAAAATCGTTGAAAACAAGCCGTTTAAGGGATCAAGAATAGCTAAGAAAGCAAGATGAGAAAATCTAAAAATCATCTTGCTTTTTCATATTCTCTAAGATATAATCAAAAAGCTTGTGAATATCGCGTAGAAGCGGGAAGTTGCTGAGCTATCAGGTAATTTCCGCCGAGAATTGTCTCCGCAGGACGGGGGCGAAGGGATTTATGCGGTTCGAGTAGGGGTCAAAAAAGAAAACACACGGAAACGTGTTAACACAAGCAAACGGCTCAAAACGTTGAAAATTGCACAAACCCCTTGTACAGGAAATAGCGAAAACAGTACTAAAAGAAAAATGGAGGAACAAAATGAGCGAACTTCAGAAGATCAGAATCAAACTCAAGGCGTATGATCACGCACTGCTCGACCAGTCGGCCAGCAAGATCGTCGAAGCGGCGAAGAAGACCGGCGCAGAGGTTTCCGGCCCCATTCCGCTCCCCACGGAGAAGGAAGTGGTCACCATCCTCAGAGCGGTCCACAAGTACAAGGACAGCAGAGAGCAGTTCGAGCAGAGAACGCACAAGCGTCTGATCGACATCACCGGCGCGACCGCCAAGACAACGGATGCGCTGACCAAGATGGAACTCCCCGCAGGAGTTGACATCGAAATCAAACTGTAAACAAAGGGAACTCCCCTTAGTATGATCGTCCGGAAGAGCATTCCCAGAAGAAAGAGTTGCACAGGAAAGCATGAAAGACGATCCGCTGTAAGAAAACAGGAGGTAAACATGAAAGCATTACTCGGAAGAAAAATCGGCATGACGCAGATCTTCACCGAAGAAGGCGACGTCGTCCCCGTAACCGTCATCGAAGCGGGTCCGGAGACAGTCACCCAGGTCAAGACCATGGAGAACGACGGCTACGAAGCGGTTCAGATCGGATTTGAAGATCAGAAGGCGCACAGAGTCACCAAGCCCATGGCTGGTCACTTCGAAAAGGCCGGCGTCAGCGCCAAGAAAGTCCTGGCGGAGTTCCGCCCCGAAGAAGGCGAATCCTACGAGGTCGGACAGGTCATCACTGTCGCTGATTTCGAAGAAGGCGCAAGACTGGACATCACCGGCACTTCCAAGGGCAAGGGCACCCAGGGCAACATCAAGCGTCACGGTCACCACAGAGGCCCCATGAGCCACGGCTCCAAGCACAAGAGACTCCAGGGTGCGCTGGCCGGCGCATCCTATCCCGGCAGAGTCTTCAAGGGCAACAAGCAGCCCGGAAGAATGGGAAGAGAGACCATCACGATCCAGAACGTCAAGCTGGTCAAGGTCATCGAAGATAGAAACTTGTTACTCGTGAAGGGTGCGGTACCCGGAGGCAAAGGCAGCCTGCTTCGTATCCAGTACGCGGTCAAAGGACAGAAGTAGCAGATCGGAAAGGAGGAAACGAAAATGGCAAAAGTCAATGTGCTGACCATGGAAGGCAAAGACGCCGGCACCATGGAACTCAGAGATGAGATCTTCGGTATCGAACCCAACCAGAATGCGGTTCTCGAGATGGTCAAAAACCATCTGGCAAATAAAAGACAGGGCACCCAGTCTGCCAAAGACAGAGGTGAGGTAAGAGGAAGCACCAGAAAGCCCTTCCGTCAGAAGGGGACGGGCCGCCACAGACAGGGCGACCGCAGAGATCCTTCCCAGATCGGCGGCGGCGTGGTCTTCGCACCGAAGCCCCGGAGCTACAGATACAAGGTTCCGCGGTCGGTCAGAAGACTGGCGATGCTCTCCGCACTGTCCTCCAAGGTTCAGGAAAACGAAATGATCATCCTCGACGAGATCAAGTTCGAAGAGCCGAAGACCAAGGACATGGTCAAGATGCTGGAAGCGATCAAAGCCGGAAAGAAGCCGCTCATCATCATGAGCGAGAAGGACGAGAACGTCGTCAAATCCGCAGCTAATATTCCCGGAGTGATGACCGCCCTGGTCTCCACGATGAACGTGTATGACATCATCAACCACACCGACTTCATCGTCACCAAGGAAGCGATCAACAAGATTGAGGAGGTGTATTCCTAATGAGGACTGCTTACGATGTGATCATCAAGCCCGTCGTCACCGAAAACAGTATGGAAGACGCGCAGGCTAAGAAATACACATTCAAAGTTGCCGTGGACGCCAACAAGACGGAAGTCAAGAACGCGGTGGAAGAGATCTTCGGCGTAGAAGTCAAGAAGGTCAACATCATGAATGTGAAAGGTAAAGTTAAGAGACTCGGAAGAAACGTCGGCATGACCGCTGCTTCGAAAAAGGCCATCGTGACCCTGACCGAAGACAGCAAAGAGATCGAGTTCTTCCAGGGACTGTAAGGAGGAAACATAAATGGGAATCAAAAAATACAATCCGACAACTCCCGGCCTTCGCGGCATGACTGTTTCCACATTTGAAGAGATCACGACCGACAAACCGGAAAAATCTCTCACAGTCACCCTGAAGAAGCACTCGGGACGCAACAACAGAGGCAAGATCACCGTCCGTCACAGAGGCGGCGGCGCAAGACCCAAGTACAGGATCATCGATTTCAAGAGAAACAAGGACGGTGTCCCGGGCAACGTGGCAACCATCGAGTATGATCCGAACCGCTCCGCGAACATCGCTCTGATCGTCTACGCGGACGGCGAGAAGAGATACATCATCGCACCGCAGAACCTGCAGGTCGGCGACGTCATCTTCTCCGGTCCCGATGCGGACATCAAGACCGGCAACGCACTGCCGCTCGCGAACATCCCGCTCGGCACCATGATCCACAACATCGAACTCAAGCCCGGCAAAGGCGCACAGCTGGTCAGAGCGGCCGGCAACGGCGCACAGCTGATGGCTAAAGAAGGCGATTACGCACAGGTCCGCCTGCCCTCCGGCGAAGTCAGACGCATCCGCATGGACTGCAGAGCGACCATCGGTGAAGTCGGCAACAACGACCACCAGAACATCAACATCGGTAAAGCCGGTAAGAAACGCCACATGGGCATCCGCCCGACAGTCCGCGGCTCGGTCATGAACCCGAACGACCATCCGCACGGCGGCGGCGAAGGCAAAGCCGGTATCGGCCGTGTCGGCCCTGTCACCCCGTGGGGCAAGCCTGCTCTTGGTTATAAGACCAGAAAGAAGAAGAAGGCTTCCGACAAGTACATCGTCAAGAGAAGAAACGAGAGATAGGAAGGAGCATAGATAATGGGTAGATCACTGAAAAAAGGTCCTTTCGTAGACCGTAAGCTGCTCAAGGCCATCGAGGACATGAATGCGGCGAACGAGAAGAAAGTCGTAAAGACCTGGTCCAGACCGTCCACGATTTTCCCGCAGATGGTCGGTCACACCATCGCTGTCCATGACGGCAGAAAACATGTTCCGGTCTATATTACGGAAGATATGGTCGGCCACAGACTGGGTGAGTTCGCTCCCACCCGGACCTACAGAGGCCATGCAGCCGACAAGAAATGATTGGAGGTAAGACAATGGAAGTAAAAGCAACTGCAAAGTACGTTAGAATGTCTCCGATCAAGCTCAAGCCCGTTGCAGACCTGATCAGAGGCAAAGACCTGAACGAAGCGCTGGTGACGCTCAAGTTCACCCCCGGCAAGGGCGCTGAACTGGTAGAAAAAGTCGTCAAGTCCGCCGCTGCAAACGCGGAGAACAACTTCGACCTGAACCCCGACGATCTGTATGTAGCTGAGGTACATGCAAATCAGGGCCCGACAATGAAGAGATGGAGAGCCGGCGCACAGGGCCGCGCGTCCATCATCCTCAAGAGAAGCAGCCACATCACCGTCACCCTCAAAGAGAAAGAAGCGGAGGTTCAGTAAATGGGTCAGAAAGTAAGCCCGCATGGGCTCAGAGTCGGGGTCATCAAAGATTGGGACTCCAAATGGTATGCGGATAAGAAGAACTTCGCAGACTACCTGGTCGAAGACAACCAGATCAGAGAATTCGTCAAGAAAAAGCTCTACGCGGCAGGCATCTCCAAGATCCTGATCGACAGACAGGGCGAAGATAAGCTCAGAGTGACCATCTCCACCGGCAGACCGGGCATGGTCATCGGCAGAGACGGCGACGGCATCGATGCTCTGAAGAAGGATCTGATGAAGCTGACGAAGAAGAACGTCGAAGTCGAGATCAAGGAGATCAGAAGAGCCGAGCTGGATGCGCAGCTGACCGCTGAAAGCATCGCACAGGCTCTGGAGAGAAGAGTCTCCTTCAGAAGAGCTATGAAGCAGGCGCTGCAGCGCACCATGAAGGCCGGTGCGAAGGGCATCAAGATCGTTGCCGCCGGCAGACTGGGCGGTGCGGAAATCGCCCGCAGCGAAAAATACAGTGAAGGTAATGTTCCTCTTCATACACTGCGCGCTGATATCGATTATGCGTGTGCAGAAGCGGACACCACCTACGGCCGCATCGGCATCAAAGTCTGGATCAACCACGGTGAGATCCTGGACAAGGGCCTGACCTCCACGATCCGCGAAGAAAAGCAGGAGAGAAGAGACGGCAGAAGACCCAGAAGAGATGGCGACAGACGGAGAAACGGCGATCGTCGTCAGAGAAGAGACGGCGACAACAGAAGACGCGGCAGAGACGAGCGTCCGTCCGCTCCCAAGGCGGTCAACGCGCGTATCCGCAGAACTCCGAAGGTCGAGGCACCGGTCAGCGTAGTAGAAGAGGCAGCGGAAGCGCCGCAGGCGGAAACCGCTGCAGAAGAATAGACAGTAGAAAGGAGGAACAGCCATGTTGATGCCTAAGCGTGTGAAGCGCAGAAGAGTCCACAGAGGAAGAATGAAGGGCAAAGCGACCAAGGGCAACACCGTCACGTACGGCGATTACGGCCTGGTGTCCGAAGAGTGCGGCTGGATCACATCCAACCAGATCGAGGCGGCCCGTGTCGCGATGACAAGGTCTGTCAAGAGAGGCGGTAAGGTCTACATCAAGATCTTCCCCCACAAGCCGGTTACAAAGAAACCTGCCGAAGTCCGTATGGGTTCCGGTAAGGGTGCTCCCGAGTACTGGGTAGCAGTCGTCAAACCCGGCAGAGTCATGTTTGAGATCGAAGGCGTCACCTTTGACCAGGCGAAGGAAGCCATGAGACTGGCATCTCACAAGCTGCCTGTCAAGTGCAAGTTCGTCGTCAAAGAACAGGAGGGCGGTGAAGCATAATGGAACTGAACAAAATCAGAGAAATGTCCGAAGTTGAGCTCGCTGCTGAACTGGACAAGATGAAAAAAGATCTCTTCAATCTCAGATTCCAGCATGTCACAGGGCAGCTTGAGAACCCCGTGAAAATGCGCGAGACCAAGAGAGATATCGCTAGAGTGAAGACCATCATCAGAGAGAAAGAGCTTGCGAAAGCTCAGACTGAGTAAGAAAGGAGGATGACCAATGGCAGTCGATAGAAACAGAAGAAAGTCCAGAGTTGGCATGGTTGTCAGCGATAAGATGGACAAGACGATCGTCGTTGCGCTCGAAGACACCGTCAAGCATCCTCTTTACGGCAAATCTGTCAAGCGTACGAAGAAGGTAAAGGCGCACGATGAAGCAAACGAATGCAGCATCGGCGATAAAGTTCGTATCATGGAGACAAGACCCCTGTCCAGAGATAAGAGATGGAGACTTGTCGAGATCGTAGAAAAAGTCAAGTAAGGAGGCCGGAACATGATCCAGACAGAAACAAGATTGAAAGTCGCCGACAATTCCGGCGCCAAAGAGCTTCTGTGCATCAGCATCCTGGGTGGTACCAGCCGTCAGTATGCGTACATCGGTGACGTCATCGTGTGCGCGGTCAAAGACGCGACCCCGGGCGGTACGGTCAAGAAGGGCGATGTCGTCAAGGCAGTCGTCGTCCGTTCCAAGTTCGGTGCGAGAAGAAGCGACGGCAGCTACGTCAAGTTCGACCAGAACGCTGCTGTCATCATCAAAGAAGACAAGAATCCGGTCGGCACCCGTATTTTCGGACCTGTCGCTAGAGAGCTCAGAGAAAAGAACTTCATGAAGATCGTTTCCCTGGCACCGGAAGTACTGTAGGAGGACAAATATGCGTATTAAAACAGGTGATACGGTTGTTGTCCTGGCCGGAAAAGACAAGGGCAAGCAGGGCGTCGTCCTGAAGGCGCTTCCCAAAGAGGACAAGGTCATCGTGGAAGGTGTCAACATCCAGACAAAGCACCAGAAGCAGACCCAGAAAGAAGCCGCTGAGATCAAGCATCAGGAAGGTCCCATCCATGTATCCAACGTCATGCTGGTCGACAGCAAGACCAAGGCTCCCACAAGAGTCGGTTACAAGATGGACGGCGGTAAGAAAGTCAGAGTCGCTAAGAAGAGCGGCAACGAGATTGATTAGGAAAGGAGGAGAGATCGTTGGCAGCAAGACTGAAAGAGACTTATAAGAACGAAGTGTTCAACAAGCTGATGGACGAGTTCAAATACGAGAACGTCATGCAGGTCCCCAAGCTCGAGAAGATCACGATCAACATCGGCCTGGGCGAAGCCAAGGACAATCCGAAGCTGATGGAATCCGCTGTCCAGGAACTGGGCATCATCGCGGGCCAGAAGCCGGTCGTCACAAAGGCGAAGAAGTCGGTCGCTAACTTCAAGGTCAGAGCGGGTATGCCGGTCGGCACCAAAGTCACTCTGAGAGGCGATCGGATGTACGTTTTCGCGGACAAGTTCTTCAACATCGCTCTTCCCAGAGTTAGAGACTTCAAGGGTGTCAGCAAGAACGCCTTCGACGGAAGAGGCAACTATTCCATGGGTATCAAGGAACAGCTCATCTTCCCGGAGATCGTGTACGATCAGGTCGACATGGTCAAAGGCATGAACATCGTCTTCACCACTTCGGCCAAGACGGACGAAGAAGCGCAGGCCCTGCTGAAATACCTGGGCATGCCTTTTGAGAAGTAAGTCCCTCGCGGGTATATAAGAGGAGGAAAAGATGGCTAAGACATCTCTTAAGATCAAACAGCAGAGACCCCCGAAGTATTCCACAAGAGCCTACACCAGATGCAGACTCTGCGGAAGACCTCACTCGGTCCTGAAGAAATACGGGATCTGCAGAATCTGCTTCAGAGAGCTGGCTTACAAAGGGGAGATCCCCGGCGTCAAGAAGGCTTCCTGGTAAACCGCAGAATGTGCGATTCCAAAACAAGCAACCACTACTTTCCGACAAGTTACGAAGGGCTGCGGTCTGCGTAGTAATACTATCGGAGGAAGGAGAAAAGAACTATGACTATGACAGATCCCATCGCGGATATGCTCACACGAATCAGAAATGCGAACTCTGCCGGTCATAAGACGGTAGAGGTCCCGGCTTCCAAGATCAAGAAGTCCATCGCTGAGATCCTCAAGGAAGAGGGTTACATCAGCAGCTTCGAGGTAAAGGAAGACGGCAAGCAGGGCGTCATCGACATCGAAATGAAGTATGGCCCCGAAAATGAAAAGGTTATCACCGGCATCAAGAAGATCTCCAAGCCCGGCCTGAAGGTCTATGCGAAGGCGAACGAAGTGCCCAGAGTACTCGGCGGCCTCGGCATCGCGATCATCTCCACTTCCAACGGCGTGATCAGCGACAAGAAGGCCAGAGAGCTCGGTGTCGGCGGCGAAGTGATTTGTTACGTTTGGTAGGAGGAAGAAAGAATGTCTAGAATCGGATTGAAACCCATCGATCTTCCTGCAGGCGTAGAAGTCAAGGTAGACGGCAATGTCGTGACGGTCAAGGGCCCGAACGGCGAGCTGCAGGAAACGATCAGCGAGCTGATCGATGTCAACATCGAAGGCAACGTCGTCACGGTTTCCAGAAACGGTGACGCGAAAGAAGAAAGATCCCAGCACGGCCTGGCAAGAACGCTCATCGCCAACATGGTCGAAGGCGTCAGCAAGGGCTTTGAAAAGAAGCTGGAGATCCAGGGCGTCGGCTACAGAGCTGACAAGAAGGGGGACACCCTGGTCCTGAGCCTGGGCTACTCCCATCCTGTGGAACTGAAGGATCCGGAAGGGATCACCACCGAGACTCCTTCTCAGACACAGATCGTCGTTAAAGGGATTGACAAGGCGCTTGTCGGCAACTATGCCGCCAACATCCGTGCGTGGAGAGCTCCCGAACCCTACAAGGGCAAGGGCATCCGCTACGAGGGCGAGCAGGTCCGCCGCAAGGAAGGTAAAGCCGGCGTCAAGGGTGACTAAGGAAAGGAGTAGAAGAAAATGGCTAATACGAGCAGAAAAGCAAGAAAAAACGCCAGACACGAACGCGTCAGACAGAACCTGTTCGGTACTCCTGAGAGACCCAGGATGGCGGTATTCAGAAGCAACAAGAACATCTCTGTGCAGATCATCGACGACGTCAACGGGACCACGCTCGCGGCGGCAAGTTCTCTGGATAAGGAGATCAAAGGCACCATCGCGCACGGCGGCAACAAGGAAGCTGCCAAAGCGGTCGGCGAAGCCATCGCGAAGAGGGCTCTTGCGAAGGGGATCGAGACTGTCGCATTCGACAGAGGCGGATTCCTGTATCACGGTAGAGTCAAGGAACTGGCAGACGGCGCAAGAGAAGCCGGCCTGAAATTCTAACGGGAGGTTACGAGAATGCAGAGAAGAGAAGAAACCAACAAGCCCGAGTTCAACGAAACCATCGTTAACATCCGGCGTGTTGCGAAGACCGTCAAGGGCGGCCGTAATATGAGATTCAGCGTAACCGTCGTTGTTGGAGACAAAGAAGGTCACGTAGGCGTCGGTCTGGGCAAGGCACAGGAAATTCCGGAAGCTGTCAGAAAAGCGACGGAAGACGCAAAGAAAAAGATGATCACGGTCCCGATGGTCGGGACAACGATCCCCCACAGACACGTCGGTGTCTTCGGGGCAGGCAAAGTACTCATCATGCCGGCTGCAGAAGGTACTGGCGTTATCGCCGGATCCTCTGTACGCACGGTCCTCGAGATGGCTGGTCTGAAAGACGTCAGAGCGAAGTCTCTGGGCAGCAACAACGCTGTGAACATGGCTTACGCGACGATCAAGGCGCTCAAAGAGCTCAAGACCGTTGAAGAAGTCAGCCGTCTCAGAGGCAAGAGCAAGGAAGAAATCTTAGGTTAGGAGGCGAAGCGAAATGGCGAACAAAGTAAAAGTCACTCTTACAAAGAGCACCATCGGCGCGACTCCGAAGCAGAAGAAGATCGTCGAAGCGATGGGTCTGAGAAAGATGCACCAGTCCGTGGAACTCCAAGACAACGAGATGACAAGAGGCGCGGTCCAGAAGGTCTGCCACCTCGTCACCCTCGAAGAACTGTAGAAAGGCAGGTGCGATAGAAATGAAACTTCATGAACTCAAAGCGCCGGCAGGTTCCAGCCGGAACCGCAAAAGAAGAGGCAGAGGTACCGCTACCGGCCAGGGCAAAACCGGCGGCAGAGGTATGAACGGTCAGAAATCCCGCAGCGGCGGCGGCGTCCGTCTCGGTTTCGAAGGCGGCCAGATGCCCCTGTACAGACGTATCCCGAAGCGCGGTTTCACCAACGTCTGGGCCAAGGATTATGCCGAGGTCAACGTGGAGAGACTGAACGCTTTTGAGGCGGGTACCGTCGTGACCGAAGAGATGCTCAAGGAAGCGGGCATCATCAGCAAGATCAAGGACGGCGTCAAGGTCCTTGGCAGAGGTGAGCTCACCACGAGCCTCACTGTGCAGGCACATAAATTCAGCAAATCCGCTGTCGAAAAAATCGAATCGGCCGGAGGAAAGGCCGAGGTGATCTAGGATGGAAATGCTGAGGACATTAAGGAAAGCATGGGGCGTTCCCGACATCAGAAAGAAGATCATCTTCACACTTCTGATGCTGGTGATCTTCCGGATCGGGTCCAACATCCCGGTTCCGGGCATCAACCGGGCAGTGCTCGCTGAACTGTTCAGCGGCAACACCGGGCTGTTCGACCTGTTCAACCTGTTTTCCGGCGGTTCCTTCGGGAACATGACCATTTTTGCCCTGAGCATCACACCGTACATCACAGCATCCATTATCCTGCAGCTTCTCACGGTTGCCATCCCTGCGCTGGAGCGTCTGGCCAGAGAAGGCATCGAGGGCAGAAAGAAGATCACGGCATACACGCGGTACCTGACTGTTGTCCTGGCTCTGATCCAGGCGGTCGGCGTCACCGTCGGTATGTTCAGAAGAGCGCTGATCAGCACGGATGTTTTCTCCATCGTGGTCATCGTTCTGGTCCTCACCGCAGGTACAGCATTCCTGATGTGGCTGGGCGAACAGATCAACGAGAACGGTATCGGCAACGGTATCTCTCTGCTGATCTTCGCCGGCATCATCGCAAGACTGCCTTCCGGCGTCGGCAACACCATAGCCAAGTTCAAGGCGGGTGAGATCGGCTTCATGACGATCGTCCTGTTCGTGGCCTTCGCTATCGTGGTCATCGTGGGCATCATCCTGATCCAGCAGGGTCAGAGAAGGATCCCCGTGCAGTACGCCAAGAGGGTCGTCGGACGCAAAATGTACGGCGGACAGTCGACGCATATTCCGCTTCGGGTCAACCAGGCGGGCGTCATCCCTGTCATCTTTGCCATGGCACTTCTGCAGTTCCCGCTGACGATCACATACTTTACGAGCACGACGAGCAATTTCGCGATCTGGGTCGAGAAATGGCTCTCGCCGACCGGCAACCCGGGTGTATGGGTCTACGCGGTCCTGTACTGCATCCTGACGTTCTTCTTCACCTACTTCTATACGACGATCACATTCAATCCGTTGGAAGTATCGGACAACATGAAGCAGAACGGCGGATTCATCCCGGGCATCCGTCCGGGCAGAGCGACCACCGAGTACCTCCAGAAAGTCATGAGCCGCATCACCTTTGTGGGCGCGGTCTTCCTGGCGGCTGTGGCGGTCCTGCCGACACTGGTCAGCCAGTTCACCCCGATCGACATGTACTTCGGCGGCACCTCGCTGCTGATCGCCGTCGGTGTCGGACTGGATACCATGAAGCAGCTCGAACAGCAGATGGTCATGCGTAACTACAAGGGCTTTCTTAAGTAAGGAGTAGGAGAAATGATGAATCTGGTATTGTTAGGCCCTCCCGGAGCGGGCAAGGGTACCCAGGCCGCAAGGATCGTTGAAAAGTATGCGATCCCGCACATCTCCACCGGAGATATCTTCCGCAAGAACATCAAGGAAGGTACGGAACTTGGGAAAAAGGCACAGGAATACATGAATAAGGGCGAACTGGTCCCGGACAGCCTGGTCATCGAGATCGCGCTGGACAGACTGAATGAAGACGACTGTAAGGTCGGATTCCTTCTCGACGGGTTCCCCCGCACAGTCGAACAGGCGGAAGCGCTGGATGCGTATCTGGCGGAAAAAGACCAGAAGGTCGACAAAGTGCTCGACATGGATGTCAAAAAAGAGATCCTGATGGAGCGCCTGACCGGACGGCGCGTCTGCAAAGACTGCGGCGCCACCTACAACGTTGTCGGCATGCCCCCCAAAAAGGAAGGCATCTGCGACGTCTGCGGCGGCGAACTGTATCAGAGAGCGGACGATACCGCTGAGACTGTTGAAAACCGTATCGAAGTGTACAACAGCCAGACAAAACCGCTGATCGATTACTACGAAAAGGCCGGCAATATCGTCCATATGGACGGCAGCATCGGCTACGAGGAGCTCTTCGCGGAGATCGTGAAGCTCCTGGGAGAGTAGACAATGATCAATATCAAAAGCGAATGGGAACTGGACATCATGCGTACCTGCGCCCACGTCACCGGAGAGATCCTGCGTGACCTGGCCGGGTACATCGAGCCGGGCATGAGCACACTGGACATCGACCGGTTCGTAGAGAACCGGATCCGGAAGGAGAAAATGACTCCTTCCTTCCTGGGGCTCTATGACTTTCCGGCTTCGGCCTGCATCTCGGTCAACGAGGAAGTCGTACACGGCATCCCGCGGGCGGACAGGATCCTCAAAGAAGGGGACATCGTCAGCGTGGATACCGGGGCGACCTACAAAGGGTACGTCAGCGATGCAGCCAGGACCTATCCGGTCGGCGAGGTCAGCCAGGTCGCCAAAGACCTGATGGCCGCCGCTGAAAAAGGCTTTTTCGCCGCCATCGAATTCGCACGGCCGGGGTGCCGTGTGAGCGATATCTCCCACGCAGTCCAGGAGACTGTGGAAGCGGCGGGATTCGGGATCGTGCGAGAACTCGTCGGACACGGCGTCGGCCGCGTCATGCACGAGGATCCGCAGATCCCCAACTATGGGAGAGCGGGCAGAGGCCCGCGGATTGCCAAAGGCATGGTCTTCGCGATCGAGCCCATGATCACGGAAGGGACGTACCAGGTGGAAGTCCTGAGCGATGAATGGACGTACGTGACGGCGGACCGCAAGCTGGCGGCGCACTACGAGAATTCGGTGATCATCACCGACGACAAACCGGAAATCATCACATTGGTAAAGTGAGGTATCACAATGGCGAAAAAAGATGTTATTGAGGCCGAAGGCGTCGTTGTTGATGCCCAGCCCAACGCGATGTTCGTAGTCGAACTCGACGGCAGCAAGCACAGAGTGCTGGCGACCGTCTCCGGGAAGATCCGTATGAACTTCATCCGGATCCTGCCGGGTGATAAAGTCAAAGTGGAACTGTCCCCGTATGATCTTACGAGGGGCCGTATCACCTGGAGGAGCAAATAGCTCACGGCAGACAACGTAGGAGGTTGAAAGATGAAAGTCAGAGCATCCGTAAAACCGATCTGTGAGAAGTGCAAGGTCATCAAGCGCAAGGGCAAGGTCATGGTCATTTGCGAGAACCCGAAGCACAAGCAGAAGCAAGGTTGACAAAAGCGCGATAATGCGGTATTCTAAATCGTTGCGCAAAGCAATGGGCAACGACTGCGATTCTGCGATTCCGCAAACGCGCACAAAGTTATAACAGCCGCTGGGAAGCGGCAGAACACATCCCGTTTATATCGCTCAGATTTGCGACGGAAGATGGGAACAGGAGGAAACGTATGGCACGTA
>JAWRJC010000021.1:0-4057 GCA_040307715.1 Clostridiales bacterium
GAATCGATCATGACCGAAGGCAGCCAGTACGCGAAGACCGACTTCGAGATCGCGCTGAACGGTGAGGACAGCGCCGTGGATCTGGTCTCCCGTTCGGTGGCCAAGGACCATTCCTATCAGGAATACCGCTCCAAGATCAACGGCAACAACCGCTGCACCGGACACTCCGAGTGCGACGCCATTCTGGTTGGCAACGGCAAGGTCAACGCGGCGCCGGAACTGCTGGCAGCGGACCTCGACGCTTCCCTCATCCACGAGGCGGCGATCGGCAAAGTGGCCGGTGAGCAGATCCTCAAACTGCGCAGCCTCGGCTTGACTGAGGAGGAAGCCGAACGCAAGATCATCGAAGGCTTCCTGCGCGGATAGGCGCGGTCTTAAATCGTGGTCAAAGATAGGGAGATCAGTTTGCGGCGCATGCAACCCAGCTCGAAGGCATCGTTGTGAGCGCAGTGAACACAGATGCCTGAGAGCGGTTGCATGACAGCCGCAAACTATGATACAATCGTTGAGAACAATGTAAGAACGCGGCGCGTGCCGCAGTAAGATATGGAGGATAACTATGAAGAGGATCAAGACGATCAACACGAGAAACCTGAGCGAAGATCTGAAGAAAGCCGGCTGCGGTGAGTGCCAGACATCCTGCCAGTCCGCCAGCAAGACTTCCTGCAGCGTCGCGAACCAGCGTTGCGAGCAGAAGAAATAAGTAAACCGCTGACAGGTAATACGGATTGTCGCCGCAAGGCGGCAATTTTCGTGTCTGCAATTATTTGCGGCGGGTCTGCTGCCGCATAGAACGGAGCAAACATCTACATGGTACATCTTTACGAACTGAACGGTTATCAGATCGCGATCGACCAGAACAGCGGCTGTGTGCACGCGCTGGATCCGGCGACATATGCGGTCCTCTCGCACTTTGACGAGCGGGGGGATTTTGATGAGTCGGCGCGCGGCAGCCTGATCCGTGAACAGGCGCTCACCGAGGCAGAACTCGATGAGATCCTGGAGGAGATCGGCGAACTCAAAAAGAGCGGGCAGCTGTTCTCGGAAGACCTGTTCAAACCGCTCGCGCAGGGCTTCAAGCAGCGGCAGTCGGTCCTGAAGGCGATGTGCCTGCATGTGGCGCACGCCTGCAATATGGACTGTGAATACTGCTTTGCGGGCAAAGGCGAATACCACGGCAAGGCAGGCCTGATGTCTCTGGAGACAGGCAAAAAAGCGATCGACTTCCTGGTGGCCAATTCGCCGGGACGGCGCAACCTCGAAGTGGACTTCTTCGGCGGGGAGCCGCTTCTGAACTGGGAAGTCTGCAAGGAACTCGTCCGCTACGGGCGTTCTCTGGAAGCATCGACCGGGAAAAACTTCCGGTTCACGCTGACCACGAACGGCATCCTGGTGGATCAGGATGTGATCGACTTCTGCAATAAGGAAATGGGCAACGTCGTCCTGTCGCTGGACGGCTGCCGCGAGACGAACGACCGGATGCGGCACCTGAAAGGCGCGGAACGCGACGGCAGTGCGTACGAAAAGATCGTGCCGAAGTTCAAGGCGTTCGCGGATGCCAGAGGACAGAAGGACTACTATATGCGCGGGACGTACACGCAGTACGATCTGCGTTTCTCCGACGAGATCCTGCACATGGCGGATCTGGGGTTCAAAGAACTTTCGATGGAGCCTGTAGTCGCGCCGATGAGCGCACCGTATGCGCTGCATGAAGAGGATGCGGATGTGCTCTGTGAAGAGTACGAAAAACTGGCTGCCGCCATGCTCGAAAGGAGGCGGGAAGGGCGGCCATTCAACTTCTACCATTACGATATCGACCTGATGGGCGGTCCGTGCATTTCGAAACGCATTTCCGGATGCGGCGTCGGCACGGAGTACGTGGCGGTCACTCCGGAAGGGGATCTGTATCCGTGCCATCAGTTCGTCGGGGAAGAGCGGTTCCGCCTCGGTACGCTCGATACCGGGATCACCAACCCGGCGGTGCATGAGGAGTTCACCGGATGCAACGTGTACTCGCATAAAGAATGCGAGGACTGCTTTGCCAGACTGTATTGCAGCGGCGGCTGCGCAGCGAACGCATATCACACGACCGGCACCGTCACGGGTGTCTATGATCTCGGGTGTGTGCTGCACAGAAAGCGCATCGAGTGCGCGGTCATGATGAAAGTCGCGGAGGCGTTGGAAGCGGAAAACTGACAGTACCGGGAAGCAGAACATAATAAGAACAATCCAAAGATTGTTAAGCAATTGACAATCGGGGTGGATTCGGTCAAACTGAAAGCGGGGGGATACCCCGCTTTCCTGTTATGTACGTTCGAAGGAGGGCTGCAAAATGAATAGAGTGATGAAACGGACAGCCGTAGTTTTTCTGATGGTGGCTGTGCTCTTTGCGTTGACGCCGTTTGCCGGCGGGCAGGCGGTATACGCAGGCGATTCGCTGAACAACGCCGGCGACAATATTGCGACGAGCATTGACGGCAGTTATAAAGAGATCACGCTGCGTTTGATCAATGAGAACGAGCCTGGTTATATGTATGACTTTGAATACGTGTGGCCTCCCTGGACTTCTGACAGTTATACTATCGAGGAAGTATATATGGAGGAAGGCATCAGGAACATTTCGGGGGAGGCATTCTATGACATGCCTTCGCTTAGGGAAATATGGATCCCGCGGTCAGTCACGGAGATCAAGCCGAATGCATTGCAAGAACTGCCCGCACTGGAGACCATCTGGTACAGCGGCACGTGGGCCCAGCTGACAGCTCTGAAGAACAGCCTCCCGAAGGGGAGTTCCGCCAGAACGATCATCGAAAACGCAGACTGGCAGTGTACCGACCGGGGGAGCAAGGAATACACCCTCCGGCTCGATGATCCTTCAGGGGGACCTCATATTCGGGTTACGGATTATCATTTGAATTTTGTGCTACTGGAGGCGCTGGGAATAGAGGAAGATGATCCGAGTTTCACGTATAAAGACTTTAATAATGACGGGGAATGGGACATGTACGTTGAAAGAATCAACGGCATGTATGATGTGGTTTACAGTGCAGCCGAGGGCGGTGCGACCGGTTTGGTCATGACCTATAAACTCCCACCGGAAAGAGGGCAGTATTTCTATGAGCACGGAGTTCCTTATTATCAGAAGATCAGCATATTCATTCCAACGGAGATACAATCATCCAATGTCAAACTCGACGGGACGAGTTTCCCGTACGCGGGCTATGCGCTCACGCCCGGCGTGACCGTCACCTGCGGCGGGAAGCAGCTGAAGGAGGGAACGGATTTCACGGCCTCTTACAGCAACAATAAAGAGATCGGCACAGCGACGGTAACAGTGACCGGCAAGGGGAACTATTACGGCACTGTTTCGAAGTCTTTCAATATCATCGCGAAGACCTGCAACATCAAGAATCTCTGGGCGAGCCAGCACATGAACGGCGCGGTACTGTTCAAATGGACGAAGGAGTCCTCTTTTACACCCTCCGGCTGGGAAGTGCACTACCGCACCAAGAAGATCGGCGGCGGCAGCTGGAGCGGCTGGACGACGAAGTCCTTCGGCGCCGGGACGTATCAATACAAGTGCCCGGTGAAGGCGGACTATGTGGTCGAGATCCACGCCAGAGCCAAAGGGGATAAGTCCTGGAGCCAGGGCATCATCACGACGCCGGCAGGCGGTAAGTATCAGGCCATGAAGACGGTGTATGTGAAAAACGCGGCCACGAACAAACGCGTCGACAGCATCACGCTGAAGGTGGGGCAGAGCGTCCAACTCAAGCCGGACTACGTCTATCCGGTGACGGACTACAAGAAGCGTCCGCGGCTCTACCCGACACAGGCCCTGTGGGATCTGGATGTCAACGGAAAGGGGATGCTGGCTATTAAGAAACCGGACGGCAGCGCGTATACCGGCGGCATGATCGACGGTGCTGCGACGATCACCGGAAGACGGGCCGGCACGACGGACCTGATCTGCCGTGCGCCGAACGGCCGCACCAAGGTGCTGAAAGTTACCGTTACTCCGTAAGCCTTGTGAAGAGGAACAGAAGACCCCGCGGAT
>JAWRJC010000022.1:0-5227 GCA_040307715.1 Clostridiales bacterium
GCCCGCGACCGGTTCCCAGGAGATCCTGATGTCGGCGCTGCAGCCGTCCGAGCTGTGGGAGGAGTCGGGACGCTGGTATCAGTACGGACCGGAGCTGTTCCGTCTCAAGGACCGCAATGACAGACAGTTCTGCCTGGGCCCCACGCATGAAGAGATCTTCACGGATATCGTGCGTGCGGACGTCAGTTCCTGGCGGCAGCTGCCGATGAGTCTGTATCAGATCCAGACCAAGTACCGCGACGAAGCGCGTCCGCGGTTCGGTCTGATGCGCAGCCGCGAGTTCATCATGAAAGACGCGTATTCGTTCGATCTGGACGAGGCGGGGCTGGATAAGAGCTATCAGGATATGTACGATGCCTACACGAAGGTGTTCACCCGCTGCGGGCTGACATTCCGTCCGGTCGAGGCGGACAGCGGCGCCATCGGCGGCAGCAATTCGCATGAATTTACGGCGCTGTCCGAGGTTGGCGAGAGCGAGATCGCGTACTGTGAAAACTGCGATATGGCGGCGACCAGCGAACGCGCAGCCTGCGTCGATGCGGTGCCGGCGGAGGAAGAAATGCTGGCCATGGAGGAAGTCCATACGCCCGGCACAAAGACCATTGAAGAGGTCTGCAACTTCCTCGGTCTGCCCAAGGAAAAGTCGATCAAGGCGCTGCTCTTCGTCACCTACGACGAGAATTATGAACAGAACGGCTATGTAGCGGCCTTCATCCGCGGCGACCGCGAACTGAACATGACCAAGCTGATCAACGCGCTCGACATCCCGGAACACGCGATCGAGTTCGCAGATGAAAAGGCGATGGGCGCTGTGACCGGCGCGGTCGGCGGTTTCACCGGCCCGGTCGGGCTGCATGACTGCACGATCGTTGTGGACAGCGAACTGCCTGCGCATAAGAATATGTGCGCCGGCGCCTGCAAAGAAGACCACCATCTGATCAACGTCAACTACGGACGCGATTACAAAGGCGACATCGTCACCGATCTCAAGCTTCTCAAGGAAGGGGATCCCTGTCCGTGCTGCGGCAAACCGGTCAAGTATGCGCGCGGCATCGAAGTCGGGCAGGTCTTCAAACTCGGCACCAAGTATTCCAAAGCGATGGGCGCGACTTACAAAGATGAAAACCAGCAGGATCACGACATCGTCATGGGCTGCTACGGCATCGGCGTCACAAGAACGATGGCGGCGATCGTTGAACAGCATCACGACGACAACGGCATCATCTGGCCGATGGCGGTGGCGCCGTACCACGTGATCATCACCCTGGTCAAGCCGGACGATGAGGTCCAGGCCAAGGTCGCAGAATCGCTCTACAGTGAACTGACCGCCAAAGGCGCGGAAGTTCTGCTCGACGACCGCAAAGAGCGGCCGGGCGTAAAGTTCAAGGATGCTGACCTGATCGGCATCCCCGTCCGGATCACCGTCGGCAGAGACGCCGCGGACGGCATCGTCGAGTTCAAAGAACGCGCGAAAGAAGAGAATGAAAAGATCACGGCGGAGGAAGCCGCCGCGAAAGCGCTGGCGCTGATCGCTGCGAAGTAGCGGCGGGCGTACAGCCCGGATTGCAGCAGAAGAACCATGATGAACGACCTGCAGCAACAAAAGGATAACAGAACAAACAAGCAGCAAGGGGGCCGTGCCAAACGCGGGGCCCTCTTGTGGCAGTTGTTCGTGTCTTTTTTCCGGATCGGGCTGTTCACGATCGGCGGGGGGCTTGCGATGATCCCGCTGCTTGACAGGATCGCTGTCAGAGAGAAAAAGTGGTTCGATGAAGAGGAAATGATGGAATGCATCGCGGTGAGCCAATCGCTGCCCGGTGTTGTCGCAGTCAATATGGCGACCTATGTCGGCAAGCGCAAAGGGGGTTTTGCCGGCGCGCTGCTGGCGACGCTCGGCGTTATCCTGCCGTCTTTTATCATCATCCTCGTCATTGCGAATGTCCTGCTCCGTGTCGGAGACAATCCATATCTGGCAGGAGCCTTCACCGGCATCAAGGCGGCGATTTGCGGGATGATCCTGGCGGCCGTGATCCGGCTTGGCCGGCACAATCTGAAGGACGCATTCGGATGGATTATCGCGCTTGCGGCATTCATTCTGATCGTTTTCCTTCAAGTGAATGTAGTCTGGGTGATCCTCGGTGCGGCTGTGCTCGGAGTTGTATGGGCACTGGCGCGGAATACGCGGTCCGAGAAAGGAGGAGACTGATATGCAGGCTCTCTTTTCTTTGTTCGCAGCCTTTTTTAAGATCGGTCTGTTCGGTTTCGGCGGCGGGATCGCCATGCTGCCGCTGATTTTCCAGACGGTCAGGTCTTTCCATCTGATGAGCGCATCGGAGTTCGCGGATCTGGTCGCGATCTCGCAGGTGACGCCGGGGCCGATCGCTGTCAACGCGGCGACGTTTGTCGGATTCCACTATGCGGGGGTGGCAGGCTCGCTGGCGGCGACACTGGGGGTCGTGATCCCGCCTTTCGTCATCATGCTGCTGGCGTTGCGATTCCTTGACACGTACAAGGAGAGCCGCATCGTGCAGGGCGTATTTGCCGGGATCAAGCCTGCGACGATCGGTCTGATCGCCTCGGCGGTGGTCTTCATGGCACAGACAGTGCTCATCGCCGGCAGCGCGGCGGCAGTGGTGCCGTGCATCCTGTTTCTGGCTGCATTCGGCATTTCCATGACCGGGAAGATCAACCCGATCTATATTATCCTTGTCATGGCGGCGGCAGGAGCGGTTTTCTGCAGCTGACCATGCGGCGGGTGTACAGTTAGCCCTTGCACACCGGGGGCGGAAGATGGATAATATATACTAGAGAGATATGTGAGTAAACTCTACGGAGGTATTTGAATGAAAAGATTCATGATCGAGATGGAAAACGGCGAAGTGATGAAGGGCGAACTCTATGAGGATATCGCTCCGAAAACAGTCGAGAATTTCGAAAAACTGGTCAATGATAAGTTCTATGACGGCCTGACCTTCCACCGTGTCATTCCGGGTTTTATGATCCAGGGCGGCTGCCCGAAGGGCAACGGAACGGGCGGCCCGGGTTGGACGATTCCCGGCGAATTCCTGTACAACGGGTTCAGGAACGATCTCAAGCACGACAGGGGCGTTCTGTCCATGGCGCGTGCGATGGACCCGAACTCCGCCGGCAGCCAGTTCTTCATCATGGTCGAGAAATCCCCGCATCTCGACGGGCAGTATGCCGCGTTCGGCAGGATCACCGAAGGGATGGAAGCAGCGGATCATATCGTGAGTGTGGCGACGGACTACAGCGACCGTCCGCTGGAACCGCAGGTGATCAAACAGATCCGGATGATCGAGGAGTAAGCGGGGACAGCAGTACAAGGAGGCTATCAATGAATATCAAGTTTTGCGGCGCGGCGTCGGGCGTTACGGGATCCTGCCACCTGCTGACATGCGGCAAGCATCAGATCCTGCTGGACTGCGGACAGTTCCAGGGGAGCAAACAGGAAGAGGCGCTCAACTATGAAGAGTTCCCGTTCGACCCCGCGGAGGTCGAAGCGGTCATCCTGAGCCATGCCCACATCGACCACTGCGGCCGTCTTCCCGTTCTGGTCAAGAAGGGTTTTAAGGGCAAGATCTACTGCACCGACGCAACGGCGGACCTGCTGGATGTCATGCTGAAGGACAGCGGGTATATCCACGAGAAGGACGCGGAGCAGCAGAACCGCAAGAACATGCGTGCGGGCAAAGCGGAGATCGTTCCGCTTTACACATACAACGACGCGCTCGATACCCTGAAGTTCGTACAACCGGTGCTGTACGACCAGTTGATCGAGATCAACCACGACATGAAGATCGTCTTCAACGACGCAGGGCACATCCTCGGCAGCGCGATCACCGAGATCTGGGCAGCGGAAGATGACAAAGTCAGCAAGATCGTCTTCTCCGGCGACATCGGCATGAAAGACAAACCGATCTTGCGCGATCCGGTCACGATCAAGAAGGCGGATTACGTCATCATGGAGAGCACGTACGGCGACCGTCTGCACCCCGAACAGGGTAAGGGCGGCATCGAGGACCTGCTCGAGATCATCGTAAAGACCGTCAAGCGCGGCGGTAAGATCATCATCCCGTCCTTCGCGGTCGGCAGGACGCAGGATCTGATCTACGAACTCAACAGATACTACGAGGACAAGTCGAGCCCGTACAGAGATATCCTGGAAAACCTGGAAGTCTACGTGGACAGCCCCATGGCGACGACGGCGACGGAAGTCTTCAAGAACAACGCGCAGGTCTTTGACGATGAGACCAAGGACTACATCCTCAAGGGCGACAACCCGCTCGATTTCAAGAACCTGAAATTCACCCGCACGACGGACGAGAGCCGCGCGCTCAACTTCGACAACACGCCGAAGATCATCATTTCCGCCAGCGGCATGTGCGAAGCGGGGCGTATCCGCCACCACCTCAAGCACAATCTGTGGGATCCGAAGAACAGCGTTGTCTTCGTCGGCTATCAGGCGGAGGGCACATTGGGGCGTCTTCTCATCGACGGGATCAAGGATGTGACGCTGTTCGGCGAACAGATCCACGTCAACGCGCAGATCTACGACCTTGAAGGGTTCTCCGGGCACGCTGACAGAGACGGTCTGTTCGAGTGGCTGGCCGGCTTCAAGGTCAAGCCGCCGAAGCAGGTCTTCCTCGTCCACGGCGAGCCGGATGCGAAGGAAGCTTTTGCAGATTATGTGCAGGAGCATCTCGGCTACAGACCGACCGTCGTACACGGTGTCAGCGAGTATGAACTGGAATCTGCCAACGAGCTGACCAGAGAGGAAGCCAAGCGGGATATCATCGACGTGAAAGCCGTCGAGATCATCCGCAAGAGGATCGCGGACGTACACAGCGAACTCGAAAGTGTCCTGTTCCAGAGCAACCAGCTGCTGGATGGCGACAAAGCTTCTCCGGAGCGTCTCGCCGAACTCAACAACCTGCTTCTCGAACTGGAGAAAAACACGCTCAACCTCGGCTCGACCATTACCAAGGAAGAACGCGAGCGCCAGATCGTTACCGAGAGCGGCGGGCAGGCGGAACACGAATAGCCACCGCGCAAGCCTGCTGATGCGGCATTGACAACCACTTGAAAAACAACTATATTAAATAGGCAGTCCCATTGCGGGCTGCCTCATATGCGGGCGTAGTTTAGTGGTAAAATATGAGCTTCCCAAGCTTAGGTTGAGGGTTCGATTCCCTTCGCCCGCTCCAAA
>JAWRJC010000023.1:0-9712 GCA_040307715.1 Clostridiales bacterium
TTTTATTTCACAGCTTCTATGATTTCAAGAAGCCGGTCCATACGATATTTGGCGCGGCCTTTTGTCCAGGCCCCGATGAAGCCGGTCAGCGGAGAATCCTGACTCCTGAGACCAAAGAACCGGTACGAGATCCAGGCACTGACGCGGACGGTCGTCTCCGAATACTCGAATTTGAACATCTGCATCCCGGACCACAGTGATGATCCTTTGACATAGACGGTCTCGCCGCCGTTGTCGAAATACTGGAATTTCTCCTGTGCCAGATAGTTGATCAGCGCCTGATCGACCCTGGTCACCTCCCCTTTCTTATAGGGGACTTCCACGACGGTCCTCGGCATGTCAGCCCACCGCCTTTCCGCAGCGCGGACACCGTTTACAGGTCTTTGTCAGCGGCAGTCCGCATTCCGGGCAGACGCGGCTGTCCGCGATGATCCGCTCGTGTTCCTTGTTGCCTTTCAGGCCGTCATAAACCGCCAGCAGGACACCTGCCGCGATCAGCGCCAACCCTATGATCAGGTGCTGTGTGCCGCCGGCATGTCTGGCCGCCAGTGTTGCGTACATGACCTCTTCGAGCAGTCCGATCACGATCACCGCATAGGCGGACCACATCAGCATAGGCGATTCCTCCGGTACTCCTCAGCCCTGTCCGCGCGGTCTGCGCGGCTTGGGCAGTTGTTTTCTTTCCTGTTCATACTCTTCCTGCTCAAATCTATCATCACGGTGTTTACGCCCGAACAGCCAGAGTATGACACCCCAGTACATCATACTTCCGCCCAGCAGATAGAACGCAAGGCTCGTCCGGGAGGAATCCGACTTCATCACCCCTGCCGCGAAGAACAGGATCAGCAGCCAGACCGCATACCCAAGTAATTTGTACAGGGTGCTTTGTTTCATAACTATATGATATCTTTGTTCTTAAATTGATGCAAGAGGGGCGGACATGTATACATGACCACCCCTCTTTGTTAATGCAAACTATGCTTCGACGTAATTCCCGTTGTGGAGGTAGTCAAGCATCTGTTCTTTGTTCATGTGGCCGATGCCGAGGTCTTCCAGCGTGACGCCTTCTTCCCAGAAGTTGTGCTGCGGAAGCATTGCGTTACCGAAGTTGATCATGGAATCGATCAGCGGTGTCTCAACGCCGAACTTCTTGCCCAGCTCATGATAGACGTGGCAGCCGACCGGCAGGTCTTCCGTCATGTAACGGCTGTCAACGGAGAATGGGCCGGTGCCGATCGCCATCGGATACTCTTCGTCGAACGGAACATGGATATCATAGCCCATGTATTCGGGTCCGAGGATGTTGGATCTGGAGAAGAACTCTTCCTTTTCGAAGGGCTGGATGCCTACGCCGCAGGCTTCAGCAACCGCTTTCTCTTCGCAGTAGACAGTGTACTGGACCTGGGAAACGGTCGGGCTGTAAACGTGGCAGTAGATCGAGAAGTCCTTCTTGGTGGTGCCGTATCTGACACCGAAGTTCTCCAGCGCGCCGCAGCCGAGGATGACGCCCGGGCAGTGGAGGATCGGGTTGACATTGGAGAAACCAGTGTCAAGAACGGTGTCAGCAGCAACAGGGCCGTCGCCCAGTCTGACGCTGTCCATAGCCGCCATGAACTTGATGGATTCGAGGAACAGATCGGTGTCCTTCGTCGGCAGTGCACAACCGCGCAGGGTGACCGCTCTGTAGTTGATCTGGGTGCCGCTCAGCATCGCGGTACCTTCCTGGTCGATACGGCTGCCGTAAGGAGCGGAGGACCAGCCGCCGACGATGATGTCTTTGTCGCAGCCCATCTCTCTCATCAGTTTTCTGAAGCGGAGTGTGCCGTAGTTGTCCGGGAAGATATGGATGACCTGACCATCCTGCAGGGACGGAATGATCTTCTTCATGAAAGCTTCGTGGCCGACAGCCGGCAGAGCGATAACGATAACGCCTGCTTCTTTGACTGCTCCGGAAATGTCAGTCGTCATTCTGTCGAACTTTGCGATGCCGGCTCTGTACAGACCGATCTTGTTCGGCTGTCTGCCGTGGAAATTAAAACCGTGCTCCAGGTTTGCCAGGGTCTTCGGTGCGAAGCGCTCATCTTCGCAGAGAATGACGTCCTGACCGGCCAGAACACAGTCTGCAGCAATCGCTTTACCAATACCACCAGCGCCGCATACTACGATCGGCTTGCCTTCGCAATAGGACAAATCTTTCATCTTTACCTCTCCTTTGATAGATATTGTGATGTAAGTATTAACTGGTTTAAATTCAATGACTTGGTTTCACCGAATTTCGTTCACCTATATTATAGCACCTCAAAAACACCATGCAACCGCTTTTTCAGACTCTTTGGAAAGCTTTGCTGCCTGTCTCGTTTCCCTGCTGCCCGATAGGTTTGTACATCATTGCGGTTACTGCGGTTCCGCTGACCGGAATTCACAAAAGTGCAATCCAACAACTGTCGGCTTTTGTTTCCGTATTGAAAATTCTGAATCAATAGGATAAAATGCATCACAGATGACTTGGTGACACGTTATTGCACAAGGAGATCACAATGAGTAAGAAATTCGATAATCAGTATGATCTGATCCATTGCCCCGAAGATCTGGACAAGTATTACAGAGTTGCGGACGAGCGTTATATCGCAGGTCATGCGATCGGCATCGTTGCCATCGATCTGCAGTATCCGAAGATGCCCGGCAATGTCGTCAATGCATTGACCTATAAGTATCCGGTCCTTTATAAGAAAGTTGAATTTGAGATCGAACGGCTCTTCGAAGGCGACCCCACAATCAAGGATGACATCATCGCTGCCGCCAAGGCGCTCGAAGCGGACGGCGTGCGCGCGGTCATCGGTGCCTGCGGCTTCTTTGCCAACTTCCAGGAAGAGATCGCCGACGCACTCGAAGTACCTGCTTTCATGACCAGCATGCTGCAGCTGCCCATGATCAAGATGGGACTCAAGAAAGGCGAGAAGATCGGTATCATCACCGCCAGCGGCGGCAATGTCACGGATGAGATGCTCATCAAAATGGGTGTGCAGCCGGAAGACTGCTACGTGCAGGATCTTGAGAGTGTCGAAGGGTTTGCCTACATCCGCAGGCTGAAGGATCACCTGCAGAACAAAGAAGTCGGCGACAGCGTGGTCGAAGCAGCCATGGCGCTCGTCACAGAGCACGACGACGTCGGCGCGATCCTGCTCGAGTGCAGCGATATCCCGCCGTATGCGTACCGCGTCCAGCAGGCCACCGGACTGCCGGTATTCGACTTCATCACCCTGATCAACTGGGCGCACGACGCTGTGACACAGACTCCCTACTACGGGCATTTCTAAAACCATTCAATGAGAAACGAAAAAGGCTTCCGTTCCGTACGGAAGCCTTTTTTATTATCCGTTTGCCTTCCCGGAATCGCTCAGCGGCGCCGGATGTAATGCCGCCGGCTTTTTGGATCCCCCTCCACCAGGTAGGTCACCCCTTTGCGGTCCGTAAGCGTCTTTGCCAGGATCGGATACTCAGTGATCATCAGGTCACGGACCTGCTCCTGCGGCAGTTCCTCCGGAGAATACGCCGCCACACGCGCGCCGAGTTCCTTCAGTGCGCGGGCAGCCTGCCGGTTGGTCACATTGAGTCCTTCTCCCAGCCAGACCGTCACTCCGGCATCCACGAGCCGCTTGATCCATCCGGGGTTGTTGAGATACACCGGCGGCTGTTCCCCGGCAGCCGGCGATGCAGCCTGCTCCGCAAAAGCGGCGATCCGCGCCAGTTCCTCATCCTCCGCACCGCGCGTCACAACGCTGAACCGTCTCGCCTCTTCCGGGACTGGTGCGGGCGCCTCCAGCGGCATCCGTTTTTCGATATCCTCAATGAGCTGCTTTTCATCAACTGGCAATGCCCCGGCCTTGGCAGCAGTACTGCCGAGTTCTTCTTCCAGCTGCTCCAGCGCTTCGCGCCGCAGCCGGTTGATCACTGATACCGGCAGGAAGACGCTGCCGTCGATAAACAAGTCCACCCTGTCCGCTTCGAACGGCGTCCCGCCGGTTTTGCGCAGCTGCTCCTCGATCCGGACAAGATCGGGTCCTTTGCTCTGTGCTTTTTCGCACGGCGCTTCATCCCGGATCCGCACTTCCGCCTGCCCGTCCGCACAGCAGACAGACAGCCACGCAGGCGCCCCCGGCACCGCTCCGAACCGCATCTGTACAGGGACCCTGCGGGTATTCGGCAGACTGGCTTTTTGCGCCTGTTCCATCAGGCGGGCATCCCTGATCAGATACACTTTATCTTCGGGCAGGACTCTCTCTTTGACATCGCCGAGCCGGACCGTTTCCCCCTGTTGTCCGGGTCTGCCCGCCAGCGGCTTCAGATACGTCACGGTCGCCGTGACATTCCTGCCGAGCCCGTCCGCAGGGCGGATCTCGATGACATCTCCCATTCCGACCGGCCGGTCGAGGCGGACATCCGCGAGCACCCCTTTCTGCCGCAGTATCCTGCCTGCATAGAGCCCGCTGTTTTTCGGCGTCGCCAGTGCCATCATCCGCTTGATATCTTTTCCTGTGAACGGCATCGCCTGCGCCCCGCAGACGCTTTCAGGCGCGGCTTTATAATACGCGTCGGAAAACCCTTCCCTGTTGAAGACCTTAAGGAGCGATTCTTTGTCCTCTGCATTGACCGTGTAACCGCCGTACTCCATGAACAGATCCAGATACTTGCGGTAGATCCGGACCACCGTCGCCACATATTCCGGCGATTTCATGCGCCCCTCGATCTTGAACGACCGGACGCCTGCTTCGGTCAGTTCCCCGAGATGGTCGATCTGACACATGTCCTTGGGGCTGAGGAAGTGTGCGGTCCTTCCGGTTTCATCTCTGTACGGCAGCCTGCACGGCTGCGCGCACGCTCCCTTGTTGGCACTGCGGCCGCCGATGGCGCGGCTCATCTGGCACTGCCCCGAATAGCACATGCACAGAGCGCCGTGTACGAAGACCTCGATCTCCGCCAAGCCCGCCGCGCAGATCTCGCGGATCTCAGGCAGCGTCAGTTCGCGGGACAGCACAACGCGCTCATAGCCGAGTGCCGCCGCGGTGCGCACACCTTCCAGATTGTACACGGTCGCCTGCGTCGAGAGATGCAGCTTCGCGCCGGGCAGATGCTCCCGCAGCATCCGGCCAAGCCCCAGGTCCTGGATGATGAAGCCGTCTGCGCCGGCCGCATACATCTGTTTGGCCGCCTCCCAGGCAGCCGGCAGATCTTCGTCCGTCAGCAGGGTGTTCATCGTCACGTAGATCTTCACTCCGCGCACATGCGCATAGCGGACCGCTTCCCTGAACGTTTCTTCATCGAAGTTGCCGGCCTGCATGCGCGCATTAAAGGACGGACCACCCAGATAGACGGCGTCCGCCCCGTTTTCCACAGCGGCGATAAGCTGCGGCATGCCGCCTGCCGGTGCCAGGATCTCCGGCTTTGTCAATGTCGTTGAACGTTGATTTTTCATCGTTTTCTTTTTAATTTACATAAACGGGTTTTATGATGTTCTGCCCTTTGCTGCCGCAGAATCCTTCTTTTTCTCCGGATTGCTGCCTGCCAGCATCCGGTCAAGCAACTGATCGTAGATCGGCCGGCCGCGCAGCAGATCCGCAACGACGTAGGACGTGAAGGCTACCAGGCTGAGAGCCAGGAAGTTCGCATAATCGCCGCCCATCTCTGTGAGCAGGATGATCCCTGTGAGCGGAGACCGGACGATGGCGGAGAACAGACCGGTCATCCCCATCATCACGAATGTCCCGATATAAATCGGCATCAGTCCGCAGCAGTCCGTCATCACCTGCGCATATGCGCCGGAGGCGACTGCCCCGAGCACGAGAAGCGGCAGGAAAATCCCGCCGGGCGCCCCGGACGCAAAGCTGAAGATCGAGAAGAAGAACCGGACGGCGAGCAGCACCAGCAACGCCCTGACCGTGAACATATCCGAAGCGGACTGGTCCACCAGATAGTGGCCGCTGCCGAGCGCCATGGGATAGAAGAGCGCGAACGGTGCAACGAGCAGGAACGGCAGCGCGAGCCTGACGTACCTGTTCGGGATCTTCGCGTACAGATCCTGCATCCATTCCGTCACTTTATTATACGCCACACCGAGGACACCGAGCAGCACACCGAGCAGCAGGACCATCCAGTAATATTTCAGCGGCAGCACTTCTTCGATACGGAGCGCGAAGACCGGTTTCAGACCGAAGATGACTTTGGCGACAAAATCCGCGATCATCGACGCCATCCAGGTGGACAGCAGGATCTCGATCGAGAACGTGCTGAGCAGTTCCTCCAGGACAAAGACCGTGCCGGCGAGCGGCGCCCCGAACGCACATGCAAGCCCTGCCCCGGCACCGCAGGTCATCAAGTACTTTTCTTCGCGGCGTCCGCGGCCTGCAAGACGCGCCATGCCCTTGCCGACCATAGCGCCGATCTGAATGCTGGGACCCTCCCGCCCGAGCGACAGTCCCGCGCCGATGCACAGACACCCGCCGAGGATCTTCGCCGCGAGGGTCTTCCACCAGTTCTCCTCGATCTCGTCGATCAGTTCTCCTTTGAGCTGCGGGATCCCGGAACCGCCTGCCAGCGGTGCGTAGTGCAGACACAGACAGGTCCCGAGGAAAGCTGCCGCAAGGAGCAGCCCGCCGAGCAGCGCGTGCGGAAGACTCGTCTTCGCATACTCAAACAGCGCCCACCGGAGCGGTTCCGCTTCCTGGAGCGCAAAACGGAATAGCGACACCACAACACCGGCCGCGGCACCGACTGCCATGCCTTTCAAGACCAGTCCGTACCGCAGACGTCTCGCCCATTTGGTGTTGCGCTTGCTGCTTCCCATCTTCTTTGGCGCCTCCCTGCGCCTCTCCTTTACGGAAAAACAGCACCGCCGTCACCGGCAGTGCTGCTCTTTTTACCTTTCGATCCGAAAGACTATACCAGCTCGAGGAAGACTTCCTCAGCCGCGTCGCCTCTCCTGGGACCAAGCTTGAGGATACGGGTGTAACCACCGTTGCGGTCCTCATAGCGGGGCGCGATGTCGTCAAACAGCTTGCTGACGACGTCCTCATCATACAGGTACGCGATGACCTGACGTCTTGCTGCGAGGTCGCCCTTCTTGGCCAGTGTGATCATTTTTTCCGCTTCTCTTCCGGCTTCCTTCGCTCTGAACTTGGTGGTCGTGATGCGCTCTTCTCTCAGAAGGTCGGTCACCAGGTTTCTCAGCATGGCCTTTCTATGGTCGGAAGATCTGCCCAGTTTTCTATAGCCCGGCATATCATTATCTCCTTTCGTCTACTCGTTACTGCCCTATTCCTCAGACTGCATCAGGGAAAGGCCGAGTTCTGCAAGTTTCTGCTTTACTTCATCAAGCGACTTCTTGCCGAGGTTGCGGACCTTCATCATATCCTCTTCCGTGCGCTGCGTGAGTTCTTCCACCGTGTTGATGGATGCTCTCTTCAGGCAGTTGAAGGAACGGACGGAAAGTTCCAGCTCTTCGATGGTCAGATCGAGCGCTTTGGCGATCTGATCTTCTTCCTTGGCGACGAGGATCTCCATATCCTCTGTGCTTGTGTCCAGCTTGATGAACAGGTCCAGATGCTCCTGCATGATCTTCGCGCCGATGGAAACGCCTTCGCTGGGCGAAATGCTGCCATCGGTCCAGATCTCGAGGATCAGTTTATCGTAGTCTGTGACCTGTCCGACGCGGGTGTTCTCCACGGTGAAGTTCACTCTGCGCACCGGCGTATAGATGCTGTCCACGGGGATCACTGCGATGGGAGTGTTCTCATCTTTGTTCTGTTCCGCCAGGACATAGCCGCGGCCTTTGGACAGATTGATCTCCATGATCAGGGATGCGTTCTCATCGAGCGTCGCGATGTGCAGATCCGGATTGAAGATCTCGACATCGATATCGCCTTTGATATCCGCTGCGGTGACTTCCTTCGGGCCGACTTCATTGATCGTGACCCGTTTGGTATCCGCTGCGCCGCTGAGTTTGACCGCCAGTTTCTTGAGGTTGAGGACGATCTCCGTCACATCCTCTTTGACACCGGGAATGGTCGAAAACTCATGGAGTATCCCGTCGATCTTGATCGAGGTGACTGCGGCGCCGGGCAGGGAGCTCAGAAGGATCCTTCTCATGCTGTTGCCCAGAGTGGTGCCGTAGCCTCTTTCCAGAGGCTCAACAACGAATTTCCCGTAATTGGGGTCTTCGTCGGAAAATACGCATTCGATCGTCGGCTTTTCAATTTCGATCATCAGTTTTCCTCCTTATTCAAATACCAACAAACTTATATTGTTGAAAAGGATTACTTCGAATACAATTCGACGATCAGATGCTCTTCGATCGGAGTGTCGATCATGTCTCTGGTCGGATGATCGAGGACCTTGCCTTCGAGCTTGTCACGGTCAACGCTCAGCCAGCCGGGAACACCGACTTCCATGTCCTTGATCTCCTTGAACTTCGGAGAGGACTGGCTCTTTTCCTTGACCGCGATGACATCGCCGGGTTTGACCTGATAGGAAGGAATGTTGACGATCTTGCCGTTGACCGTGTAGTGACGGTGGTTGACAAGCTGTCTGGCTTCTCTTCTTGTGGTGCAAAGGCCCATTCTGTAGACGACGTTATCCAGTCTTTCTTCCAGCATGACCAGCAGGTTTTCACCGGTGATGCCCTTCTTGTTCGCCGCCTTTTCAAATGTATTTCTGAACTGCTTTTCAAGGACGCCGTAGATGAACTTCGCTCTCTGCTTCTCGCGGAGCTGGAGACCGTATTCGCTCATCTTCTTGTACTGATTTCTATGCGGCGTTCTCTTCGATTCTTTGAAGATTCCCATGTGGCTGGGATCGATCTGCAGGGATCTGCATCTTTTCAAAATCGGATCTCTATTCACTGCCATGTTCGTTTCCTCCTTTCAATCAGACTCTTCTTCTCTTGGGCGGTCTGCATCCGTTGTGCGGGATGGGTGTGATGTCCTTGATCATAGTGATCTGCAGACCCGCTGTCTGAAGAGCTCTGATCGCGCTGTCTCTACCGGAACCGGGGCCCTTGACATAGACTTCGACAGTCTTAAGGCCGTGCTCCATAGCAGCCTTCGCAGCCTCTTCCGCTGCGGTCGCCGCGGCGAAGGGAGTGGATTTTCTGGAACCCTTGAAGCCCTGCGCACCGGCGCTGGACCAGGAAAGTGCATTTCCTTCCATATCCGTCAGAGTGACCAGCGTATTGTTGAACGTGGCCTGGATATGGGCCTGGCCCTTCTCGATATTCTTACGTTCTCTTCTCTTTTTTCTGACCGTTTTCTTAACTTGCTTTGCCATGATCCATGCACCTCCTTACGCCTTCTTCTTGCGTCCCACGGTCTTCTTGGGACCCTTACGAGTTCTGGCGTTCGTCTTGGTCTTCTGTCCGCGGACAGGAAGATTTCTTCTGTGACGGATACCTCTGTAGCATCCGATCTCCATGAGTCTCTTGATGTTCAGGGATGTATCTCTTCTGAGATCACCTTCCACCATGTACTCTTCGTCGATGACCTTACGGATCTTACCGACTTCTTCCTCGGACAGGTCTTTGACCCTCGTGCTGGGATCGATCCCGGTCTTTGCCAGGATCTCGGTCGCGGTCTTCCTGCCAATACCATAGATATAGGTCAGGCCGATCTCGACACGTTTTTCTCTTGGTAAGTCTACACCGGCTATACGTGCCATACGTTTC
>JAWRJC010000024.1:0-5738 GCA_040307715.1 Clostridiales bacterium
CACTCGTCCATTCAGATGACGGCAAGAATCTACACGCACTTCGACGAGGAGACGCTGGAAATTGCTCGCGGCATGATCGATGCCTGAGATTTTGCCACACATTTTGCCACATTTAGTAGCAAAAAACAGCCACAAATAGCCATATTTTGAGAGCACTTAAAAACCGCCAAAGCCATTGAAATCAACACATTTCCAATGGTTTTAGGCGGTATCTGTTATGGTGCGCCCGACAGGACTCGAACCTGCACGCGTGAGCACTGGAACCTAAATCCAGCGTGTCTGCCAGTTCCACCACGGGCGCACATTTGATACGCTTGCGATTATACCATCAAAGCCCCCTTTTGTCATCCCGGCAGGCACCGGCAAGGCACACTCCCGCTGCCTGGCTGGGGCGCGGACAGCCAACAGCGCTGTACTGGCAATCGGCTCTGTCAGGCGGTATACTCATAGTAAGCACATGCTGAAACTGCAAAACGAGGTACAACAATGGAATGGTTCATGATCGAAAAGGAAAACGGCGGCTGTGTGCCCTGCCTGGCGGAAGTGCCGCAGTCACCTGCCGGGATCGTTATCGTCGTACACGGCTTTACGAGCTGCAAAGAGAGCATGACCGGCAAGGTGCTCATGGAGCATCTTCCCCCCGCCGGACTTGGCATCGTGGCCTACGATCATCCAGGACACGGCAAAGACGCGGCACGGTTTGAAGACCTGCGCGTCGGCAACTGCCTGGACAGTCTGGCAGCGGTCGAACAAACAGTCCAAACACGCTGGCCCGGCGTGCCGGTGTACTACTTCGGCTCCAGTTTCGGCGCCTATATCACCGCCCTGTATGCCGCCACAAGGCCTCACGAAGGGCTGAGAGCGGTTTTCCGCAGCGCAGCGGTCAACATGCCGTCCATCATCCTTCAAGGCCTTCTCGATGATTCTCACGGCACCATCCGGGAAGAACTCGAAAAGACAGGCTATACAGAACCCGATCTCGGGCTTGACGGTACAGTACGGATCCCCGCCGGATTCATTGAAGACATGCGCGCCTATGACCTGTTCGACCGGTGTCCGCCGGAGTCTTCCCGGGAGGCGGATGAAGGAGGCCGGGCCGCCGGTACGATCGGCGGCGTGAAGATCCGGATGATCCACGCGCGTGATGATGAAGTCGTGGACTTTGCGGTGGCGGAGCGATTCGCCGGAGAACGCGGCATTCCGCTCACCGTTTTCGAAGGGGAGCACCACACGCTCAGCGACCATCCTGCGACTCCTGAGAAGATCGCGGCCATTGCCCTCTCCTTCTTTACGGAATAGCATCCTGCGAACAGACTGCCGTCTGTGCGGCAGCAGAAAGGAACAACTATGCAATACCGTCCCGACAGACGCGGCGAACCCATTTCCCTGCTGGGATTTGGCTGTATGCGTTTCACCCGCAAGGGCAACAGCATCGACATCGACAAAGCCGAGACCGAGATCATGGCGGCTGTCAAGGCCGGTGTCAACTATTTCGATACCGCGTATCTATACCCCGGCAGTGAGGCCTGCCTGGGCGAGATCGTGGAGCGCAACGGTATCCGGGACAGGATCCGCATCGCGACCAAACTCCCGCAGTACTTCATCAAATCACCGGAGAGCATCGACAAATACTTCAATGAGGAACTCTCGCGCCTGCGCACGGACTATGTGGATTACTATCTGATGCACATGCTGACGGATATCTCCGCCTGGGAGAACCTGCAAAAGAACGGGATCGAGGACTGGATCAAAAGGCAGAAAGAAGACGGCCGTATCCGGCAGATCGGCTTCTCCTTCCACGGCAATACGGAGATGTTCAAGACGATCCTCAACGCGTACGACTGGGATTTCTGCCAGATCCAGTACAACTACCTCGATGAACACACCCAGGCCGGCCGTGCCGGGCTGATGGCTGCCCATGAGAAAGGCATCCCGGTGATCATCATGGAACCGCTCCGCGGCGGCAAACTGGTCAGCATGCTCCCCGCGGCAGCCAAAGAACTGATTGCCGCAGATCCCAAAGGCCGCACCGCCGCCGAACTGGCGCTTCGCTGGCTCTGGCAGCAGCCGGCTGTGACCTGCGTGCTGTCCGGCATGAACAGCATCCCGATGGTCGAAGAAAACTGCCGCATCGCTTCCGAAGTGCAGGCCGGTGAATTCAAAGAGGAAGACTACGCATTGATCGAGAAGATCAAAACAGCGATCCAAGCAGCGACCAAGGTCGGCTGCACGGGCTGCCGGTACTGCATGCCCTGCCCGCAGGGGGTCGATATCCCTGCCGCTTTCTCGTACTACAACGCCATGTACGCAGAGAGCAAATTCGGGGCGCGGCGCGAATATGCCCAGGTCGTCGGCCTGCGCAAAGACCCCGCCTTCCCCTCGCAGTGCATCGGCTGCGGCCGCTGCGAAAAGCACTGTCCGCAGCACATCTCCATCATCGAAGAACTCAAAAAAGCCAACCGCGCCCTGCGCCCCCTGCCCTACAGGATCGGCACCGCAGTCGCCAAAAAGGTGATCCTCAAAGGCTGATCATAACAGCGTTTAAGGCAGCACAACGGGATCCGCAAAACCACATACAAAAAGAACACCCGGTGACCCGGGTGCTCTTTTTTAGAAAGGGGGCGATTTTCATCGCTAAAGGGGGCTTGATCAGAGGCTCTCAACAAACGCCTGGATGCGCTTGAGGCCTTCTTCGATGTTTTCTTCGCTTGTCGCGTAGGAGAAGCGGACAAAACCTTCGCCGCACGGACCGAAACCGGTGCCCGGTACGGTGACGACGTGCTTTTCTTCGAGCAGTCTGTAGCAGAATTCTTCGGAGGTGAGACCGGTCTTCTTGATGTTCGCGAAGACATAGAACGCACCCTTCGGAGTTCTGGCGGTCATCTTGCCGCCCATGTTCTCGTTGATCATCTTGACCATGAGATCGCGGCGGTTCTTATACTTGACGACCATTTCATCGACAACGCTCTGGTCGCCTGTGAGTGCATCATAAGCAGCTCTCTGGGCAGCCTCGTTGACGCAGCTGACAACGTTCTCGTTCATTTTGATCATGTTATTGGTGATCTCTTCCGGAGCGACCGCATAGCCGACTCTCCAGCCTGTCATAGCATAAGCTTTGGAGAAGCCGTCGACGATGACGGTTCTTTCCTTCATGCCCGGGAACTCCGCGATGCTGTAGAACTTGTCTTCCGTGTAGATCAGTCTCTTGTACATTTCATCGGTGATGACGTACAGATCGTTGTCCACGATGACTTTGGCCATTTCTTCGAGGTTTTCCTTCGTTGCGACGGCGCCGGTCGGATTGGACGGGTAGTTCAGGAGGACAGCCTTGGTCTTCGGCGTGATCGCTGCCGCAAGATCCTCGGGGGTCATCATGAAATCATTCTCTTCGGTGCACTGCACCGGAACGGGGACCCCGCCGTTTGCAAGGATCATGCCGTGATAGTTGGCAAAGCAGGGATCCTGAACGATGACTTCGTCGCCTGCATCCACCAAAGCGAGCATGGTCAGGCAGAGTGCCTCCGCGCCGCCGACGGTGATGATCACGTTCTCGGGGCCGTACTTCATGCCGCGGGATACATATTCATCCGCGATGGCCGCACGCAGGTAATCGCAGCCCGCATTCGGTGTATAGAATGTTTCGCCGTTCTCCAGGGACTTGATGCCCGCCTTGATGATGCGCTCGGGGGTGGTGAAGTCGGGCTGGCCAAAGCCGAAACTGATGACGTTTTCCATGCCGTAGGACTTACCGACGATCGCTCTGATAGCGGATCTGGGGACGGTGGAACATCTTGTTGCTAAAGGTTTCATGATCGTTCTCCTTTATGATATTTCTGTATAATCTTTCATAAGGCGGTACACTGCCGCGAGGTCACCGGCCGCCTCTATTACTATATACTATCTTGATGCTGTTGTAGCATCGCATTTTCTTATAATGAATATCAGAATCGCTTTATGGTGTGACCGCAATGATAATGAGCATTCTCAATGCGTACACCGCACACCTTGGGTATAACAAATATGGAGGAACTATCTGTTTTAGAAGAACTATCTGTTATATAGGAACTACCTGTTAAATAGGAACCACCTGTTGTTAGGGGCTCTGCCCTCCCGACTGATGTTGAGATTACAGATAGTGTTTTCCTTTTGCTATGCGACCTGCCGACTCCGGTGTATCGTTCTATAAAAGAATAGAATAGAACAGAGGGTATGCCCCCTGTCCTGCAATTAGCTCTCAGTCATCACATCCACATATCGCCTTATTTAATCCAAACGTGGAGACTTTTTCAACGATTATTCACCACACCAGGCAAGTCTTTCTTTTCAATCATCTTCGACCCCCTAGAAATGTTGAAAATATCTCCACATTCTTTGAAATACAAAGCCAATGTGGAAAAAAGCCATCGCAATCAACATTTACCGAGTTATTTCACATGCCAGTGTTCACAGTTTGCTCTCCGGGCAAAGCTTGAAACGGCACACCAAACTTCTCGGCTGTTTTCCGCAGGCTGAGATTGCCGGTGATGTATTCAGCTTTGATCTTCTCCCAGTTTCGCTGCTTCGCCATGCCACTCACCTTCCAGTGCATATTATACTCAGAGAGGATGATCTTTTCGCCCCACCATAAAAGAAAAAGACGCCACTGCCGTCTATCCCGTATTAGGGGAGAAAGCCGGTTCTGAGACCGGGACGAACAGAGGTGTCTATTTAACGAGGAGGCGGTACAACGGAACCGCAGCCCAATCGGACTAATAGCAGTTCCCCGACATCTCCCCTTTGAAGTTGGTAGAGCACTACCGCCGCCGGTTTATAGCCGACGGCTCCTGCTCCAGTCCCAACTTCATGTCTGAAAGAACCATCACGAACTGGCCAATCAGACCAGCGGACGTCTCCCTAACGCAATGTCTTTCACGGAAGAAGCAACGAACGCAGGCCGGAACGTCTTCCGGACAAGCAAAGCCTATTGCTTCTTCCTGTTGTAAAAAGCCTTCGCAACCCGGTAATCGGACCGGCGGGTCGTCACCCTTAATGCAAAGACCTTCCCAGATATCTACAATAAGGTTGTTGCCTGCGTCCAGACAATTCCTACGCGAGATATCAATAGCTTGGTTCAGTGGCCTAGGGCGCTCTACGCCGTTCGGTGGAACCAAGCACGATACAAGAGAAGGATTTCACCGGGCTCTATCCGCATCGCGGACGGTGATCCGGGCACAACTCTTGTGCGATTACTATAGCATGATTCATAAAACTTAACAACAAGCAGGCCGCTTTTGGTCTTATCAGAAGTGATCAAATCGCTTGTTTCTTATCTATTTTTGTCAAGGGGCGACCACTGCATTTATGGACTTTCTTTGAAAGCCGCATAGCATCAGGGCTACAGCGTTTTAGGGGCGACCATAGGGTCGACCACTCGCACCCATAATCAGCCATATTCAGCCACGATTTCTCCTATAATACGGAAGTGGTTTCGCAATAAAAAACCCTCGAAATCGTTAAGATTTCAAGGGTTTTATATTGGTGACCCTGCCGAGAATCGAACTCGGGTTACCGCCGTGAAAGGGCGGTGTCTTGACCGCTTGACCACAGGGCCTTAAGAAAAAACCGGCGATGTCCTACTTTCCCAGGCAGTCACCCACCAAGTATCATCGGCGCTACGGAGCTTAACTTCTGTGTTCGGGATGGGAACAGGTGTGGCCTCCGCGCTATAATCACCGGATTTAACTAGCATATTTGATCTG
>JAWRJC010000025.1:0-2728 GCA_040307715.1 Clostridiales bacterium
GATTTCCTGATACATCTCATCGTAGTTGCCCAGCTGACCAGCCGGATAGGTTTCGATGGTGACTTTGCCGCCGGTCTTCTCGTTGACCAGTTCAGCAAACTTCTCCATCGTCTGCGTGGAAACGTCATCCGGAGCGTCAACGCCGCCCATCTTCAGGGTATACGTCTGATCACCGCCTGCTGCGCTTCCGTCGCCGCCATCATCGCTGCCGCCGC
Organism: Clostridiales bacterium; assembly: GCA_040307715.1. Taxonomy (GTDB): domain Bacteria; phylum Bacillota; class Clostridia; order Peptostreptococcales; family Anaerovoracaceae; genus RUG13615. The sequence continues at coordinate 216 of JAWRJC010000025.1, forward strand.
CGCAACCTGCGAAAAGGGTCATGGTCATAGCCAGGATAGCGATGATCGCAATCAGCAAACTCTTCTTTTTCATGATAAACCTCCATTAAGAAATGCATTGAAAAAGAAATACGTATATATCTCATCAGAGGCTTGTGTGGGTCGCGCTCTGGTAGAGACTTGATAATGTATCCTCCTTGCTGAGAATCGCTTTATTTTTTCTTTTCTTCTCTCAGCGGAGCTTCGACGCCTGCCAGGTTCTTCGCAAGGTCCACAAGTTCATCCCACTTCGTGGTCAGGCGAACGACCAGTCTGCCTGTATCCGGAGACCCGCCGCCGTGCATGCAGCCCGGGACGCCGGTACCGATGGTCAGCCACTCGAGCAGACGCGCCATTCTGATGCGGTCTTCCGGCTTGGTCACTTCCCATCCCTGCAGCGCTTCGAGCAGACGCTCGCCGTACTGCGGGCTCTGGAAGTCGTCATAGGACGGCATGCAGCCGTTCTCGACGATGCCGCCGGCGATCTCCGCCGCCAGCCTCTTGGTCTCGTTCGGCAGGGTGCCGACGTGGACTTTGTTCGCATGCGCCAGTTTGGCATTCGGGTAGAACGCACCGGACGGATGCTGTTTGCCTTCGAGGATCGCGCCAAGGCCCATGCCGTAGGTCGTCTCGTTGTTGATGACCATCTGGACAAGTTTGTCATTGAATGCTTTCTGGGAGAGGCCGTTGAGTCTCGCCATCGCGGTCGCAGCGCCGACGATGACATCGCCCTGCCCCGCGACGCAGGCGCCGATGCAGGCGCGGTAGATCGTCGCGAAGTTGCCGATCGGCTTGCCAGAGAACTTGGTCTCGCCGTTCATGAAGACGTGTTCATTCGGAACGAAGACGTCGTCGAAGATCAGATATGCGGAGGAGGGACCGGAATAGATGGCATCCCAGCCTTCCTGTCTGTCGCGGCGCTCATCGGACGGGCTTCTCGCCTCGATGATGGTCAGGCCTTCCGCGTCACGCGGAACCGCTGCGGCGACGGCATAGGCTTCTTCGCCTTCCTTCATGCCCGCAGTCGGGATGACCATGACGTACTGCGCACCCGCGGTGCCGACGATCATGTTCTTGAAGCCGCGCAGAACGATACCGTCTTCTCTCTGCTCTTTGACGTGCAGATACAGATCCGGATCGACCTGGCCGCCGGCTGTCTTGGAGCGGCTGCCCTTCGCGTCGGTGATCGCACCGGCCATCGACAGCGCCTTTTCCTCCGCGAACAGCGCGAAGTTCTTCAGTCTTTCATGGTAATCCGTGCCGAGTTCCTTATCCATGTCATAGGTGACGGACCACAGCGCGTTCATGATCGCCCAGCCTGCGCAGACCGGACCGGGGCACTGTCCGACCGTACGGAACTGTTCACGCTTCATCTTCGCATTGCCGACCAGATCTTCCATCGTGGTCATGATGGTGTTCCAGCGGTGTGCTTTCTTGCCGCTCAGGAAAGATGTCGTCGTGAAAATATCCTCATAGGCGGGATCGTTCGAACGATCGTACCACATCGCTACCTGCTTGAGGTGAGATGCTGTGACCGGGTCTGTGACCGGATCTTCGATGAGCTTACCGTATTTGTAAACATTGGGTCTCATTGCGCGCATCTCTTCGAGATACTGTGCGCCGGTTTTCAATGCCATAGGGCGTCCTCCTTAACCGAACATGCAGAATATGCATATTACTGACTATCGTTCACTCTTTAATTTTACCAAGGTCCAATTGCCATTAATACTATACATTATCAATGGTTTGACATAGGTAAAATCTATATGTATGATATTTGCATAGGCAACTCCAACAGATATTAATAATAGGTAATTCATTATGACGATTCAACAGTTGCGCTATGCCGTCATTGTTGCCGAACTCGGTTCGATCACAAAAGCCGCGAAAACGCTGTTCATCACACAGCCGAGTCTGTCGACAGCAATCAGGGAACTGGAAAAAGAGGTGGGCATCCAAATCTTTACACGCAAGCGGTCCGGTGTTTCTGTGACCGTGGAAGGCATGGAATTCCTCGGCTATGCCCGGCAGGTCACCGAGCCGATGCAGTCTCTGCTCGATCATTATTTTGAAGATGCGCCGCAGAAAACCAGGTTCTGCGTTTCCACGCAGCATTACACCTTCGCGCGAAACGCCTTTGTCAACATGGTCGACCGCTTCGGGCAGGAAAACTATGAGTTTATCCTGAACGAGACAACGACCCACCAGATTTTGAAAGATGTGCAGAACCATTTCTGCAATCTGGGCGTCCTGTACCTGAGCGAAGCGAACAGTGCGGTCCTGACCAAGGCTATTGCGGATATGGATCTGACCTTTACACCGCTGTTCACCGCCAGTCCGCACATTTTTGTCCACCTGGGTCACCCGCTCTGCAGCAAAGAAGTAATTCATCTTGAGGACCTGCAGCCATACCCGCGTCTCAACTACATTCAGGGGGTTTACGAATCGCCGTCGTTCTCCGAAGAACTGTTCAGTACGATTCCGGCCGACAAACA